>DDBY01000233.1 GCA_002334985.1 Micavibrio sp. UBA2020 | reverse complement strand
ATCGGCGCGCGACAGGCGGTCTTCGAGGTCGGCGATGCGGCCTTCGATAAAGCTCTGGCGTTCGCGCGCGGCGGCGTATTCGGCGTTTTCAGACAGGTCGCCGTGCGAACGCGCTTCGGCAATCGCCTCGATGACGGCAGGACGCTCCACGGACTTGAGGTGTTTGATTTCTTCTTCAAGGCGGGCATAACCTTCGGCGGTGATGGGGAGCTTGGTCGTCATATCTTTTGTCATCCTTGTGTGGCGTCGGCGCATGTTTTTGCATGCGCAATAATGTCGAACTGTCCAATCCTGCATTTTTTCCTGTAAGCATCCTGCCGCTTGCGCGGTGGCATGCGGTATCAGGAAAACAGCGGGAAGACAGTGCGCGTATTCATTGTTGTTGTTCTTTGAAACTCTGTGTCTGGTTGTTCCGTCAGGCCGCCGCCAGATAATCCTGCAGCGATTTGACGTCGAACGGTCCCGATTGACGCAGGGCGGCTATGGCATCCACAGCGGCCTTCGCACCGGAAATCGTCGTATAGTAGGGAATCTTATTCTGTAACGCGGCGCGGCGCAAGTTAAAGTCGTCGGCCACGGCCTGCGGGCCATCGGTGGTATTCAGCATCAGGGCAATGTCGCCGTTAATCATCGCGTCGATGATATGTGGTTGACCTTCATGGACTTTATTGACTTTACGGGCGCGAATGCCTGCATCGACCAGATGTTTGGCCGTGCCGCTGGTGGCAACAATATGAAAACCCATATCGGCCAGTTTTGCGGCCAGCGGGATAATCATGTTCTTGTCGCTGTTGCGCACCGATACGAAAACCGTACCCGACAGCGGCAGTTTCGCACCCGCGCCGATACGCGCCTTGGCAAAAGCGCGGCGGAAATCGCGGTCGATGCCCATGACTTCGCCGGTGGAGCGCATTTCGGGGCCGAGTACCGAGTCCACCTTGGGAAAGCGGTCGAACGGGAAGACGGGCGCCTTCACCGATACATGGTCGAATTTGCGGTGATGGATGATGCCTTCGGCTTTCAACGCTGCGATTTTCTCGCCCGTCATCAGACGCGTGGCGGCCTTGATGATGCCCATACCGGTTGCCTTGGCCACAAACGGTACGGTGCGTGATGCGCGCGGGTTCACTTCGATGACATAGATTTCATAGGCGTCCAAATTCGCGGGGTCGCGGCTTTGCTGTACGGCGAATTGCACGTTCATGAGACCGACAACGCCGAGGGCCTTGGCCAGCGTCATGCTCTGGTCCATCAAATCAATCACGATTTCCTGACGCAGCGAATGCGGGGGCAACGAGCAGGTGCTGTCGCCGGAGTGGATGCCGGCTTCTTCGATGTGCTCCATCACGCCAGCGATGAAAACTTCTTTGCCGTCGCTCAGCGCATCGACATCGACTTCGATACAGTTTTGCAGGTATTTGTCGATAAGCACCGGCGCATCGCCGGAAACTTCGACCGCGGTATGGATATAGCGGCGCAGGGCAGCGGCGTCATGCACGATTTCCATGCCGCGGCCGCCCAGCACATAAGACGGGCGGATAACGATGGGGTAGCCGATGTCATGCGCGATTTTTTCGGCCTCCTGCGCGCTGCGGGCAAGGCCGTTCGCGGGCTGTTTCAGTTTTGCCTTGTGCAGCAGTTTTGAAAAACGCTCGCGGTCTTCGGCGAGGTCGATGGCATCAGGGCTGGTGCCGAGTATTTTAATGCCTGCCTGTTCCAGCTCGCGGCAGAGTTTCAGCGGTGTCTGGCCGCCTAGCTGCACGATAACGCCGATAACTTCGCCGGATTGCTGTTCGGCGTGGATAATATCCAGAACTTTCTCTGCTGTAATCGGCTCGAAATACAAGCGGTCGGATGTATCGTAGTCTGTCGAAACGGTTTCGGGGTTGCAGTTGACCATGATGCTTTCGATACCCTTTTCGCGCAGCGCGAAGGAGGCATGGACGCAGCAATAATCAAACTCGATGCCCTGACCGATGCGGTTGGGGCCGGAGCCGATGATGATGGCTTTTTTGCGGTTCGACGGCGCGCATTCATCGCTCAGCGCGCGGTCGGTTTCGTAGGTGGAATACATATAGGACGTATCCGACGGGAATTCGCCCGCGCAGCTGTCCACGCGTTTGAATACGGGCAGGGCATCGGCTTTTTGTCGCGCTTTGGTTACGTCCGCGGTTTTCTTGGCCGTCAGCTGCGCAAGGCGCGCATCGGAAAAGCCGAGCTGTTTGAGGGCAATCCATTCGGCCTGCGTTTTGGGCAGGCCTTCTTTACGGACGCGTTCTTCCTCTGCAACCAGCTTTTTGATTTTTTCCAAAAACCACGGGTCGAATTTGCAGTGGTCATGAATTTCTTCGGTAGAAAAACCGTGACGATAGGCCTGCGCGATGACCAAAAGGCGGTCGGGGCGCGGCTGCGACAGGGCGGCCAGAACGTGCTGCGGGTGGAACTCCTCGCCTGCGGGGGCGAGGTTCATTTCCTTCAGACCGACAAGGCCGGTTTCCATGGAACAGAAGGCTTTTTGCAAAGACTCTTCAAACGTGCGGCCCATCGCCATGACTTCGCCGACGGATTTCATGGAGGTGGACAGGCGCTCTTCGGTGCCGCGGAATTTTTCGAAACTGAAACGCGGCATTTTGGTGACGACGTAATCAATCGTCGGCTCGAACGACGCGGGTGTTGTTTGGGTGATGTCGTTTTTAAGCTCGTCCAGCGTATAGCCGACCGCCAGTTTGGCCGCGACTTTTGCAATCGGAAACCCTGTTGCCTTGGACGCGAGAGCAGATGAGCGGCTGACCCGCGGGTTCATTTCAATGACCACAAGGCGGCCATCGGCGGGATTGACCGCGAACTGTACGTTAGAGCCGCCGGTTTCAATGCCGATGCCGCGCAGGACGGCAAGGGAGGCATTGCGCATGACCTGATATTCTTTATCGGTCAGCGTGAGCGCGGGGGCGACTGTGACGCTGTCGCCCGTGTGAATGCCCATAGGGTCGATGTTTTCGATGGAGCAGATGATGATGCAGTTGTCGGCCTTGTCGCGCACGACTTCCATTTCATATTCTTTCCAGCCCAGCACGGATTCTTCGATAAGAATCTGCTTCACCGGCGATGCCGCAAGGCCGGAGCGTACGATATCGACATATTCATCGCGGTTATAGGCGATGCCGCCGCCCGTACCGCCAAGCGTGAAGGACGGACGGATGATAGCGGGCAGGCCGACATGCTCAAGGCTGTCCATGGCTTCGCCGAAGGTGCTGACGGTGCGGCTTTTGGGGCATTCAAGGCCGAGTTTGGCCATGGTTTCCTTGAACAGCTGGCGGTCTTCGGCCAGTTCAATGGCGCGCTGGTTGGCGCCAATCAGCTCGACCCCGAGACGCTCCAGCGTGCCGTTTTTGGCAAGGGCAAGGGCGGTGTTGAGCGCCGTCTGGCCGCCCATGGTGGGCAAGAGCGCATCGGGGCGTTCTTTTTCAAGGATTTTAGCGACAATCTCCGGCGTAATCGGCTCGATGTATGTTGCATCGGCCAAATCCGGATCCGTCATGATGGTCGCGGGGTTGGAGTTGATGAGGATAACGCGGTAGCCTTCGTCGCGCAGCGCCTTGCAGGCCTGCGTACCGGAATAATCAAATTCACAAGCCTGCCCGATAACGATAGGGCCGGCGCCGATAAGGGCGATGCTTTTGATATCCGTACGTTTGGCCATGTGCGTGTCCTCTTTGCCTGTTTTGTTATCGGGTTATTCGCCCTGTTTTTCTTCCGCGCCGCGCATTTTGACGGGGTAGAGCTGCATCAGCATACGCATGGGGTTGGTGTAATCATCCGTCCAAGGGCGCAGTTTTTCATTAGCGGCCAGCTCAACCCATTCCATTTCGCGCAGCGGCATCAGCGTATCGCGGTTTTTCGCCATCGCCACCCAAAAGCTGGAAGAGGCGAAGGGATATTTGCGGGAAACCTCGGCGTTTGCTTCGACATCTTCAAAGTGATGCAGGCGGGTGCGCGAATAAATGCCAATTTCTGCGGCATTCTTGGCCAGTATGGGGGCAAGGTTGAAATAGCGGTTGGAAATGTTCATGACCAACATGCCGTTCTCGTTCAACTTTCCCAGATAACTGCGCAGGGCATCCGTCGTCAGCAGGTGGATGGGAATGGTATCCGATGAAAACGCATCGATGATAATCATGTCGAATTTCTCATCGAGTTTTTCAATTTCGATGCGTCCATCGCCAACAATAATCCGCGGCGGCGTTTTGCCTGTGCAATCGTCAAGGAAAGTGAAATGGCTTTTGGCCACATCAACCACGCCTTGGTCGATTTCTACGAAGGTCATTTCGGTTTCCGGCGTCGAATAGCAGTTGATGGTGCCGACACCAAGACCGATAACGGCGACTTTCTTTGGCTGGTACAACATGAAAGTATTGCCGAGCGGGCCGATTTCGGTGAAATACGTCGTGGGCGTTTTGTTATACGGCTTTTCCATGATTTGCGTGCCGTGCGTCGTGGTGCCGTGATACATGTAACGCGCGGTGTATTTTTTGCCCTCTATTTGTATCGGTCGCTCGAAAATTGTGATGACGCCGAAGAAGTTTCTCTCTATCAGCAGCAAGTGTTTGGGCAGAATGACTTCTGTCAGGAACATAATAGCCGCACAACCGACGATGGCGCTTCGGATATTCGCCGACATGACGATAAACATCAGCGCCATGGCGATATCGACCATGATAATTTGTGGTGTGATGATTCCGACAGCCGAGGAATAGATCGCGGGGGCGATAGTTTTGATGAAAATGTAATAGCCGACGACCATGGCAAGGCTGGTGCAAACAAGAATATGCCCGTAGCGCGTCATGGGTTTTCTGAAGGCCGGATTGATGAACAGCGATAGTGTCATCAGCAGCGGATATTCAATCAGTCGGTCGAGTGTGTAGGGTATGATAAAAGCATTCAAAATACCGCCCAGCGCGCCGCCAACCGACATCATAAGATAAAATTCAGTCAGATGCTTGCGGCTGTTTTCAGGGCGGCTTTGCGCCAGCAGCATGTGGCAGAGCAGTGCGACAACGCTGAAAGCGAAAACGTGAAAAATCATCGTCGCCCATGACAGGCGCATCATCAGGTTATTGGTAATCAAAAGCCCCATCACCAAGGGCACGACCAGCGGGTGCAGCTGGTTGGCGGTATCAAACGAAACCAGCGGCTTGCGGCTAAAGGCGATGACGAAGGTCAGGAGATAGGCGCCGAGAGGCAGCACCCATATCATGGGGGCAGAAAAAATATCTGTCGAGATATGCGTCGTCACGCCCGAGAGCAGGCTTGAGGGGACGAAGGCGAGCAATATCCAGTTCAAACGCTGCTTGTTCGTGACCTTGCTATTGTCTTCGACAGCGGGCGCTGACGCGCTTTCGGCTTTTTGGGTTTTGGCCGCGCCTTGTCCGCGGGCAATCAGCAAGCAGCCCGTGGCCAGAACGATAAGCGCCATAAAGACGCCCTGCCATAGATGCGTTTGGGCGAGCAGGCCGAGTTCCGGCTCCGCCACCAGCGGATAGGCGAAAAGCCCCGCGAAGCTGCCAAGGTTGCTTGCGGCATAAAGGAAGTAGGGGTCGTGGGCGGAGGGATGTCCTGTTTCCGTGAACAGACGTTGGATGGTGGATGATGTGGCCGACAGCGCAATAAACGGCACGGCAACGGTTAAGGTCAGCAAGCGCAGGATTTCAAGTGAAATCGGCAGCTGTTCGTTCAACCCGCCCGCCAAATGCAACGGCAAGAAGAACGTCCCCGCGAGTAGCGCCAGAATATAAAGCATGCCATGACGGCGCGGCGTTGCCATCGACAGGGCGTGTGCGAGAAAATAGCCGACCAGCAGCATGATTTGGAAAAACGCCATGGCGACAATCCAGCCCGCGGGTGTACCGCCGATAAGCGGCAGCAGCATTTTTCCTACCATGGGCTGTACGGCAAACATCAAGGCGGCGGAGATAAACAGCGTGCCACTGAAAAGATAGAGCGCCAGATTGGCGGCGGGTTTGCTTGCAGCTGCGGAATTTGTCATGTTCTTATTCGCCTTTGAGTTTATAGGTCGTAATGTCGGGGGGCGTGAGCCGCGCAACGCTCATCAGGTTGCTGTAGTCGTCTGTCCAGTAGATGTCGGCAATCGGCGCGAGGTTAAGCCATCCAATTTCTTTTTTGAAATAAGACAAGTCACTGTCTTTCTGCGCCAGTATCATCCAGCGGCTGGGAGCGGCAAAGGGTTTATCGTTAAGGGTGCTGAGTTTAAACCTGTTTTGCAATTCCGCGTTGTCGGCCAGTTTGGAAAGCAGCTTTTCAAGGTAGAAAAAGCGGTTCGAGATGTGAAACACAATCGCGCCATCCGGCGTCAGGCGTGACAGATAATCATCCAGCGCTTCTTTCGTCAGAAGGTGTGTAGGAATGGAGTCGGATGAAAACGCATCAATAATAATCATATCGAATTTGGCGTTTTCCATGCGCGCCAGCTCCAGCCGGCCGTCACCCACGATGATTTTTGGCGGCGCGGCAGATTTACACTCCTTTATAAACGTAAAATACTTTTCAGCCGCTTTCACCATGTCGGGGTCAATTTCTATATAGGTGAAGTGGCGGTCCGGTGCGTTCAGGCAGTTGATGACGCCTGCGCCAAGCCCGACGACAGCAACCTGTTTGGGCTTGAGCGTGTTTACAATTTCACCTAACGGGCCGCGCGAAGAGAAATATTGCGTCGTTGACGTACGGTATTCCGCAGGCTCCAGTATCTGGATGCCGTGTATGGTGGTGCCATGAGTGATATAGCGCGTTTTGAAGACTTTACCGTCTTTGTCATCGGCGGATTTTTTAATCAGCTCTTCTTTCTCGAAAACGCGTATGGTGCCGTAAAAATTGCGGCTACTGTGCAAAATGTCCGCTGCATTCAGCATGAACTGCGACAGAATAAACAAAGCCGCTGTAAATGCCATCAGCGATGGCAGCCTGAACACATCTGTGAATTTTTGCAAAACGAATGCGATAACCGACAGAACGAGCAAGGCGAGGATGGTCAAGTTCGGGAGCGCTTCGGGCGGCACAAGCATTTGCGGCGGTGTATAGCGTAGCATCATAAACGATGCCAGAGAACAGGCGAGAATGAACATGCCTGCCGGGCTTTTGATTTTGATGGACGGATGCAGCAGCAGAGAGAAGACGAGCATTAACGGCAATTCCGTCGTGTGAACGGCGAAATTCGGTACGATGAAGGCGTTGAAAATGCCGCCAAGCGCGCCGCCGACGGACATCATCAGGTAAAAGCCTGTCAGATGCTTGCGGTTTTCATCAAGCGGGCGCAAGGATGCAAGGCGCAGATGGCAGCTGAGCGCGACGATAAAGAAAACAGCGAGATAAAAAAAGACACCGTTCCAGCTGGTCAGCCATTTTAACTTGTATATCCCTGCAGCCGCGATGGCCAACAGAACGCCCCAAGGGTGCAGGGCCTGAATGAGCGGCAGCGGGACAAGGTTTTTACGACTGAAAGCCAGAATGAAAGTCAGCAGATAAAGCGAAAGCGGCAAGACCCACATCATCGGCACCGACATGATGTCGGTGGTGATGTAGTAGGTAACGCCGAGCAAAAGGCTGGAGGGAACAAAAGAAAGCACCATCCAGCGCAGGTAATCGTATGCGCGTGCCGGAGTAGTGGCTGTTGATTTGGCGTTAGTTTGCGGCGCAGGTTCGCTGCCGGCAAGGAAAAGACATATAAGGCCGAGGAAAATCAGGGCAGAATAGAACCATGTAAAATAATGGCTTTGTGCTGAAAGCGAAAGGCTGGGTTCGATTATCAAGGGGTAGAACAAAAGGCCGGAGAAGCTGCCGATATTGCTGGCGACGTAAAGGAAATAAGGGTCAGAAGAAGACTTGTGGCCCGTCGTCGTGAACAGGCGCTGTATCGTCGAGGATGTTGCGGAAATGGCGACAAAGGGGACCGCAACGGCAAAGGCAAGCAGCATAAATATATCATTCGCACCAGGCGTTGCCGAAAGCTTGCCGGCGTATTGCGAGAGTGCAACGGGCATGAAGGCGAGCCCGCTGCAAAGCAGCGCGATATATGAAGCGGCATGCAGACGGGGAGACATCTTGGCAAGAAGATGTGCGGCCAGATACCCGACCAACAGCATGATTTGGAAAAACGCCATGGCGACAATCCAGCCCGCAGGCGTGCCGCCGACCA
>DDBY01000026.1:922-5429 GCA_002334985.1 Micavibrio sp. UBA2020 | reverse complement strand
AGGCCGACGATTTTGCCGCTGGGGATGTAGGAGATATGCGCCTTGCCCAGAAACGGGGCGAGGTGATGTTCGCAGCGCGATTCAAATTCGATATGCTTGACCAGCACGGCGCCGTCGTACCCGCCCGTTTCCGAAAAGGTTTTGGCAAGAATATCGCCCGCATTCATGTTGTATCCGGCGCAATATTCGTCAAACGCCTTGATGACGCGGCGCGGCGTGTCGCGCAGGCCTTCGCGCTCCGGATTTTCGCCCACCCACGCAAGCAAGGTGCGGATGGCGGCTTCAGCCTCTTCGCGCGCGGGGCGCGGGGTGCTGCTGACAAGCTTGGGCTTTTTGGGGGCGGTTTGTTTTTTGGACATTTACTTCTCTTTCCGAATATAAGCTGATTATAGGCGCGGCTTTTTATGTACGCCAGACAATTAGCGATGCCGCGCTGCGGTGGGGCGCAAAGGCATCACCATGCTGGCGCGTTTCTACGCTGGAGGGTCTTTCGGGCAGGCCGTACAAATTTTGCAATCCTTTTTGCAAGGCGATATCCCCCGCCGGCCAGATATCGGCACGGCCGAGGCTGAACATGAGATATATCTCCGCGCTCCAAAGTCCAATCCCTTTGAGGGCGGTCAGGGCGGCGAAGGCGTCATCCTGCGGCATATCCCCGAGCGCGGCGGGTACAAGGCGGCGGGAAATCATCGCCTCCGCCAGATGGCGCAGGTAGAGGATTTTCTGGCGGCTGACCCCCATCGCGCGAAAAGCATCGTCATCCAGCTTCATCAAACGGCGCGGGGTAATATCGGGCAATGCGGCTTTCATGCGCCGCACTAGATGCGTCGCCACCGCCGTTGAAATCTGCTGCGCGAGGATGATATTGACCAGTCCTTCGAATCCCTCCGGCTGCTTTTTCCATGGCAGAATGCCGTTTTTGGCATAGGCGGCGGCCAAAAGCGGGTGATGGCGGCGCAAATGCCGCAGGCTGTGGCGGATTTCTGGTAATTCAGCCAGTTCCGTCTCCCCCTCCAGCCAGAAGTTCAGGGGTAATTGGTCTTGTTTTTCAATCATTTTTCATTATTTCTATTTATACTTGAATGCTGAACATATAGGCGCCGCAGGGCTGCCGGACAACAGAATAACCGCAAACAACAAGGATGGGTGGCTTTATGACCTCGCTCGACGATCGCAAACAGGCTTTCGAAAACAAGTTCAAGATGGACGAAGAATTCCGCTTCAAGGTCAATGCGCGCGCGGTGAAGCTGATGGGGCTTTGGGCGGGCGAGCAGCTGGGCATGAGCGGCGCCGAAGCCGAGGCCTATGCCGCCGAAGTTGTCGATGCCGATTTCGAAGAGCCGGGCAATCAGGACGTGTTCCGCAAAGTGCAAAAAGACTTCGCGCTGAAAGGCATGGATGTCACGCTGCATCACCTTGAAAACCAGTTCAACGTGCATCTGGAAGAAGCCAAAAAAAGCCTGATGCAGGGCTGATAAAGATTTAAAATCGAATAGCCGCGCGGGGCATGCTTCGCGCGGCTATTTTTATGCGCTTTTGTTAGGGGGCTTTGGGGGCGTCTTCGCGCAGAAAATCGCGCACGGTGGCGACGGCTTCGGCAAGGCCGATGCGCTCCACCGTCACGCCTTCGGGGAAGGCGGCGGTCAGGCGCGTGGGCAGGGCGCTGTCCAGCATCACGAAAACCCCGCGGTCATCCGCGCGGCGGATAAGCCGGCCATAGGCCTGTTTGATTTTAAAGCGCGTCAGCATGTCGTCATAGGCGCGGCCGAAATGCGCGCGGCGCGCCTTGTGCAAAATCGTCGGGCGCGGCCAGGGCACGCGGTCATAAACGCAAAGCCGGAGCGAGCGGCCGGGCACGTCGATGCCGTCGCGCGTCGCATCGGTGCCAAGCAGGCAGGCGTTTTCTTCTTCGCGGAAAATATCAATCAGCGTGCCGGTTTCAAGCGGGTCAACGTGCTGCGCGTATAGCGGCAATCCTGCGGCGGCCAGCGGTTCGCGCAAACGCTGTTCGGTCATTTTCAATCGCTGCACGGCGGTGAAAATGCCAAGCGCGCCGCCGCCTGCGGCTTTGAACAATTCGCGAAAAGCGGCGGCGACGGCATCTGCGTCGTCTTTTTTGACATCCTTGATGACCAGAACGCGTGTTTGTGCGCCGTAATCGAAAGGCGAGGGGACGTGAAAACTGGAAACCGTTTCGGCCGCCGCGAGCGCGCCGACGCCGCTGCGCGCGAAGGGGGATTGCCAGCCTTCCGCGTCGTCTTCCGTCATGTCGCGCAGCGTTGCGGATGTGATGGCGACGCCCTGCGCATGCTGTTTTAATTTGGCGGCGAAAAGCGCGGCAGGGTCGAGCGCATGGCGGTAAAACCCGACGTCGTATTCATGCCCGTCGGCGCGGGTGATTTCCAGCCAATCGACCACATCGTCTGCCGCGCCTGCGCGCAGGCCGTCCAGCATGGATACCCAGCCGCCCAGCACATGCTGCGCGCGGCGGTTGAGGGACGTGGCCATAAATTGCAAACGCTCGCGCATCGATGTATCAAGGCTATCCGCCTCGTCGTCCAGACGCTCCAGCAGGCGTTTGGCCAATGTTTGCATCGGTTTTTGAATATCGCGCAGGCGCAAAGACAGTGCATATGCGGCTTCGAACAATCCGGGCAGTGCCGGATGTAGCGGGGTTTCAAGCCCGTAGATGCCGTTCTGGTTCGCCTCCGCATTGCGCGTTTTGACCTGTTCGCGGCAAAGGGCGAGGAATTGTTCGCACACCCCCTTCGGCGCGCCGTCCCACAGGCGTTGACGCCAGCCGGGGCCTGGCAGGGCGCGGGCGGCTTCGATAATGCTCTCCAGCTCCGCCTTGGCTTCGTCATCGCCTGCAATCAATTCTTCGGCGCGCTTTTGCAGCCCGCGCGCGCGGCTTTTCTGCCCGCTTTCGCTGCCCAGCAGCCAGCGGCGCAAATCCGCGGTTTCCGTGCCGTCCAGATGGCAGGAAAAGGCGCCATCGGCCGCTTCGAACAGATGATGCCCCTCGTCAAAAACATAGCGCGAGGGCAGAATATCTTCGGGCCCGATAACCGCTGTCTGGTGCATCACCAGCGCGTGATTGGCAATCACGATATCGGCGCGTTTGGCCTTGCGCACGGATTTTTCGACAAAGCATTTATCAAAATGCGGGCAGGCGGCGTAAATACATTCGCCGCGGCGGTCGGCGAAGCTCATGATGCGGTTCCAGCCGATAAGCCCGGGCAGCCATCCCGGAAAGTCGCGCCCTGCAAGGTCGCCATCCGCCGTCACCGATACCCAGCGCGCCATCAATCCAAGCGCGGTGGCATTCAGGTCATGCGTCATGATGCTTTGCGATTGCGCGATGTCTTCGAAGTTGAGAAGGCAGAGATAATTTTCGCGCCCCTTGCGCGTCACGACCTTGCGCGCGCGCTGCACGGGGTCGTCGTAGAGGCGGTCCAGTTCCGCCTCCACCTGCCGCTGCAGGTTGCGGGTGAAGGTGGATACCCAGACGGCACCGCCGTTTTTCTCCGCCCATACCGTGGCGGGGGCGAGGTAGCCGAGGGTCTTGCCGACCCCCGTGCCCGCTTCGGCAACGACCACGTTGGGCGCTTCGGGGTTGTGGCGCGGCGCGAAAGCATGCGCCAGATTTTGCGCGTATGTTTGTTGCTGCGGGCGCTCTTCGCGCGGGGTGCCGTCGCGGTTTTGCTTGCCCAGCAGTTGTTTCAGCCGTGCCTGCGCTTCGCCCGCGCTGACGCCGTCGTGTCCGGCGGGCGGTTCGGGCGCATGCACCGCCCATTCGGGCAGTTTGTCCCAGATGCGCAGCGCGGCGCGGATGTCGCCGCGCGTCGGCGGGGTGTCGCTGCGCCCCATCGCGGCCAGCACGGACGGCGTCCACGGCCAGCCATAACGCTCCGCCGCGGCCAATGATGCTTCCGTCATGGCGTTATCCGCCTGCCCGTGCAAAAGCCCCATCATCGCGGCCAGTGCGGCTATATCATTCGCGCTTTGCAGCGGTTTTTCCGCGCCGCGTGCAGCACCCGCCGCGCCAAGGTCAGCCAGCAGGTGGCGGGCGATGTCGCGCAGCGATTGGCATTGGTCTTCGCCGCTTTCGGGCTCCAGCAAATTCAGGCGACGGGCGATGCCGCGCGGCGTGGGTACGGTGAAGGCGCCCGGATGCACAAAGGCAAAAAGCTCCAGCACGTCATAGGCATGAAAACGCTCCATGCCCAGATGCGCGGCGATATGCGGCGCATGACAGACCAGCGGCATGTGCTGGCGGAGCATCAGCCGCGCCGCATCTGCGGTCATTTCGGTGAATTCACCGTCTGTGGTCAGGCACAAAAGCCGCAAACCGTCCAGCACCAGCGCAGGCGCTTTCGGCACCAGAAGACGGCGCGGCGCGGCCGGTATCTCCGGCGATTGCGGCTGGGGCAATGTGGTCATTTTCGCTTTGGGCTTTCGCGCAAATTCGTTCTTGGCTTGTTCTTGCTATTTGTAGCGGATTCCC
>DDBY01000026.1:0-600 GCA_002334985.1 Micavibrio sp. UBA2020 | reverse complement strand
TTTCTGCGCGGCATCCGGCAGCAAACCGCGCGGCACGGGAATTTTATGGCCGAGTTCGTCCGGAAAAGCGTGCCCAATGCGCGCAGCCACATGCAGCGGGTGCCAGTGCATATAGGTTTGTTTTTGCATGGCCGTGCGGCTTTGCGCGGCCAGCAGGTTCAGTGCATCGCCGATTTTCAAATCCATGCCGAGCAGCGTATCGCAAAGCGGCTCCGGCCCCTGTGCGTGACCCGTGCGGCACCAGACGTTCCAGCGGTTATCGGCATTGCGCTTCGCGAAATAGCGGCCTGCGGGCGTTTCGGGCAGTTTGATGACATTCAAATCCTGAAGCTCTATCGGCTGATGGTCGGCGGCGCGCGCGAGGCGTGATGCGAAACGGCGAAACTGGCGCGTCAATGGTTCATCCGTCAGTGCACGGCGCAGGGCGGTGATTTCCGCACGCTCATCTTCCTTCGGCGGTTTGGCAAGGTTGATGCGCAGTAAATCCTGTTCGGCCTCATATCCCGACAGCATGAAATTGCCCAATCGTCCGGCGGCTTTTTTTATGTTGTCGAAAAAGGATGCCATTCCGGAGACGTCCTAGAGAATATATTTTTTGTG
>DDBY01000050.1:10042-21068 GCA_002334985.1 Micavibrio sp. UBA2020 | reverse complement strand
AATACGAAAGCTTTCATGACGTGCATCCTTATATATATGAAGGGTGGTGAATCCAGCGTCCTTACATAAACGACCTTGCCGCGATGGGCAAGGCGACAGAGGGCGCGGCGACGGCAAGGGCGGAGAACTTTGCGCGTGAAGGCCGGATATGTTAATCTGATAAAATTATGACAGTAAAGGCATAGGCGATGCAGTTACAACTATTTGATTCAGATAAAAATTTGGTGATTTTGCAGCCTTCCGCCGCCGAAGAAACCGCGCAGCTGCAAGCCGTGGTGGCCACGGTGGCTGCGCAATACGGCGAGCTGGACGAGGTTATTCTGAACGTGCCGGAGCTGGATGTTTCCATCACGCAGGCTGCACTGGACGATGCGCTGGCCACGCGTGCAAACCCGCAGGCGCCCTTTGCCCTGTCTTTGCCACATTTTTATAATATTTTTAGAATGCTCGGCTCGGTCGGGCAGGAATACCCGATTTTGGTTTTCGACCCTGCCGCCGCCTTGACGCGGGATACGGTCGGCTATCTGGGTGATTGCTTTTTCGCCATATCGCGCCAGATACCGGAGCGCGCGGCGGGCGGTGACGCATGAGGGGCATGCCGGAGCATTTCAGCGACCTTGTGCAGGAAGTAGCCGAGAAAAGTTTCGTTAAGCATGCCGTGCGGCTGGCTGAATTTGACAATCCGTTGCTGGGGCCGCCGCTGCAAATCGAAACGCCTGCGCAGCTGGCGCGGCATGTACGCCATGTGCTGCTGAACCCGCTCAGTGTTGCGGCGAAACTGTCTGACAATCGTGTGGCTTGCTATGACCGCTATAGCAATACGTTGGTCGTGCTGACGCCGGATGCGAAAAGGCCGGGCACTTGCTACCGCCCCGATGCCGCTGGCACGACGTTCCAAAAGTTGCTGGAAGACAGCCGCGATGCACAAAGCCAGAAACGCCCGCAAGCCTTTCTGGGCGGGCTTTATGCGATTTTTCCGGCGTGGCGCGGGCAGCTGCAAATGGCCGAAGAAAAGCCCGCCGCACAAACGCAGCTTTCATCTGGCAAGCCCGATTAGCCAGTCGCGTGCTTTACGTTATATTTTATGAATGATTGCGGCGCTGGATGGTGGCGGGCTTCAAAAGGGGCACGTCGCGGACGCTGCCGTTTTTAACTTCGGCATCGATAGTGTCGTTACGCGCGGCGCGCAGGGTTTCCGCGAAAGCCGGGTCAATGGCGGCGCGCATTTCATCCGGCATCGGTTTGCCGTCCAGCCAGTATTCCGGTTTTTTGGTTTTATCGGCATAAGTCACGGCGGGACCGAAGGCGCGGCTCAGCTGGCCGTTTTCGTACCAGGCGCGGTCGCCGTTTGCGGCTTCGATAGCGGGCTTGTCGCCGCCGCGGTGCAGCTGGCCGTGGATAAAATAGGCCTTGCCGCCTTCGGGGTCGGTGGCGGCGGGCAGGTCGTCCTCGCGGTGCAGCTGCTCGCTGTCGTCATACCATTCCTCGCCCCCTTCGCTGGGGGTGTGGCGGCCGGCGGGCTTGCGGCTGAACAGGTCGGAAAATGACATATAGGCTCCTGCGGGCTCCTGAAAACGAATAATGGTATTATAATACCTCTATTTTCAGAATAATCAAGCGTCAAATCAGGCCAAAGACGTGGTTTTTCGGGGAATATCTGCGCCTAAATATCGAAAACCCTTGCCTTTATGGGCCGAATCCCCGATATTCGCCGCCTGTAACCCGCCAGCCGGCTTTGCCGTCTGGCTACATGGGTTGTGCGGCTGGTTTGCGCAAGGTGCGCAAAAACAGCGGCAACCTGCCTTTAAACCAAGGGATGTAACATGCCTCTTTATGAAACCGTGTTTATCGCACGGCAGGATGTTTCTGCCAAACAGGTAGAAGACATGGCTGCCAGCTTTAGCAAAATCGTCAACGACAACGGCGGCCAGACCAAGCGCACCGAAAGCTGGGGCCTGCGCACGCTCGCGTACCGCATCAACAAAAACCGCAAGGGTCACTACACCCTTTTCCACTTCGACGCCCCCTTCAAGGCGATTGCCGAAATGGAACGCAACATGAAAATCAACGAAGACGTCCTGCGCTTCATGACCGTCAAGATTGAAAAACTGCCGGAAGGCCCCTCGGCCATCCTGCGCCAGTCTGAAGAAGGCGAAGACCGTCCCCGTGGCGAACGCGGTGACCGCGAAGGCCGTGGCGAGCGTTTTGAGCGCTCTGAACGCAAATTCTCGAAAGAGGGAGAAGAATAATGTCCGCAGAACGCAAACCCGCAGAACGTAAATCTGCCGGCGGTCCCCGCCGCGCGTTTTTCCGCCGCCGTAAAACCTGCCCCTTCAAAGGCAAGAACGCGCCGGAAATCGACTACAAAGACATCAAGCTGCTCGGCCGCTATGTTTCCGAGCGCGGCAAGATTGTCCCCTCCCGCATCACTGCCGTATCGCAAAAAGCGCAACGCAAACTGGCTCGCGAAATCAAACGCGCCCGTTTCCTCGCGCTTATGCCCTACGTTGCGAACTAAGAGCTAAGGAAGGATACAGACATGCAAGTCATTCTCCTCGAACGCGTGGAAAACCTTGGCCAGATGGGTGACGTTGTCACCGTGCGCCCGGGTTATGCCCGCAACTTCCTGCTGCCGCGCCAGAAAGCCCTGCGCGCGACGAAGGACAACATCTCCTACTTCGACGGCAAGAAAAAGGAACTGGAAGCCCAGAACCTGAAACGCCGCGAAGAAGCTGAAAAAGTCTCCGTGAAAATGGAAGGCCTCAAGGTCTCCCTTATCCGTCAGGCGTCCGAAGCCGGCCAGCTTTACGGTTCGGTCACCGCCCGTGACATCGCGGATGCGGTTACCGCCAAAGGCTTCAAAATCGACCGTGAACAGGTCACGATGGATCGTGCATACAAACTGCTCGGCCTCTACCCTGTAAAAGTCTTCCTGCATCCGGAAGTCATGGTTGAAGTCACCATCAACATCGCCCGTTCCGCTGAAGAAGCGAAAATTCAGGAAGAACGCGGCGAAGCCCTCATCGTAAAAGATGACCGCACGCTGCGCGCTGAAGAGCGCGCTGCCGAAGCTGCCGCCGCCCTCGAGGCGCAGGCCGCTGCGGAAGCTGCAAAAGCAGCCGAAGGCGAAAAAACCGAAGAAGCTGCCGCTTAAGGCGACTTCACGTTTTTACAAAAAACAGCCCGCGCGCAACGCCGGGCTGTTTTTTTATGCGCCTGTGCGGCAGTCAGGCCACAGCCTGAAAAAAGCTTATAGAATCGTTCATATCACGCGATTCTTCTGCTAATTTGGTGACATGACAGCAGATGCCCTCCAACGCTCCGTTTCCGCCGTCGGCAGCCTTAGCGGCGATGCCGAATACCGCGTCATGCCCCACAATGACGAGGTGGAGCAGGCGCTCCTCGGCGCGCTGCTGGTCAATAACCGCGCGCTTGAAAAAGTGAACGAGTTTCTGCGGCCCGAGCATTTCTACAACCCCGTGCATGGCCGCATATTCGAAGCCATCGTGAAATTTGTGGAGCGCGGACAGGACGCGAGCCCCATCACGCTCAAAAGCTACTTCGAAAAAGACCAGGACCTCGCGCCGGTCGGCGGCGGGCAATATCTGGCCGACCTTGCCGCGCATATCATCAGCGTGGTCAACGTCGAAGATTACGGACGCACGATTTACGAACTGCACCTGCGCCGCGCACTGGTCGCGCTCGGCGAAGACGTGGTCAACGATGCCTATGCCCACAATGTCGATGTCACGGCGACCGACCAGATTGAACAAACGGAAAAACGCCTGTTCGACCTCGCAACAGCAGGTGATTACAAGGGCGGGTTTATTCCGTTCAGTGAATCCCTCGCGCAGGCTATCCGTCAGGCCGAAGTCGCCTATCAGCGCGAAGGCATGGTCACGGGTATCACTACCGGTCTTCTTGATATCGACAAAAAACTCGGCGGTTTGCAAAATTCCGATTTGCTTATTCTTGCCGGCCGTCCGTCGATGGGTAAATCGGCGCTGGCGACCAATATGGGCATCAATGCGGCCCGCGCCTATTTGCAATCAAACGGCAAAGAAGGCGCTGTCGTCGGTATGTTCTCCCTCGAGATGTCGGCGGAGCAGCTGGCGGGACGTATTCTCGCAGACCTCTCCGGCGTGCCGTCGGACAAAATACGGCGCGGCGAAATCGCCGATACCGATTTTCAAAAATTTGTCGAAGCAAGCCAGCAGATGTCGCGCGCGCCGCTGTTCATCGACGATACGCCCGCGCTGACCATGAGCGCGATACGCACGCGCTGCCGCCGTTTGAAGCGCCAGCACAACCTCGGCCTTATCATCATCGACTATTTGCAGCTTATTCAAGGCTCCGGCAGCGCAGGCTCGCAGGGCAGTCGTGTGCAGGAAGTCTCCGAAATCACCCGCTCGCTCAAGGCGCTGGCGAAGGAGCTGGAAGTCCCCGTGCTCGCGCTCTCGCAGCTCAGCCGTGCAGTTGAAGCACGCGACAACAAACGCCCGCAGCTGGCGGACTTGCGTGAATCCGGTTCTATCGAGCAGGACGCGGATATCGTCATGTTCGTTTACCGCGAAGAATATTATCTGGAGCGCGAACAGCCCGCGCCGCGTCCCGAAGAGGCGCCCGACAAGTTCGCCGCCCGCCACGACGACTGGCTGCGCCGGATGGAAGAAACCCATAACGTCGCCGAATGTATTATCGCCAAGCAGCGTCACGGTCCCATCGGCACGGTGAAGCTGCATTTCGAAGGCGAATTCACGCGCTTCGGCAACCTCGAACAATACCGCGTCGAAGAATACGAGTAATAAGGCCATGACTGATTTCACCGGCCCTTCATCCCGCATGACGGTGGACCTTGATGCCATCGCGCACAACTGGCTTTTGCTGCGTAAAAAACTGCAAAACGGTGCGGATTGCGCAGGGGTGGTCAAGGCGGATTCCTATGGACTTGGCGCGGCGTCCGTTTCGCGCGCGCTTTTTGCGCAGGGCTGTCGCCATTTTTTCGTTGCGCAATATGCCGAAGGTTTGAAAGTCAAAGCGGCGCTGGATGCCGTCGCGACGTCTTTTCCGCATAGCCCGCTGTCGGGCGCGCCGTCCATTCCGGATGCGCCGAGCATTTATGTCCTCGAAGGGCCGCGCGGTGCGCCGGCGCCTGAATATATTAAAAGCGGTCTTGTCCCCGTGCTCAACAGCCCTGCCGACATCGCGCATTGGCGCGCGGCCGCAGTGGCTGCGGGCAAGCGTCTGCCTTGCCTGCTGCATATCGATACGGGCATGAACCGTCTTGGCCTGAATGGCAGCGAAGTTGCTGCACTGGCGGCGGATAGAGATGCCTTCGCGGCGCTGGACGTGCGTTATGCCATGAGCCACCTTTGCTGTGCAGACGAGCCCGCGCATCCCAAGAATGCCGAGCAGCTGGCGCTGTTCCGGCAGCTCACGGCGGCGCTGGGGCGTCCGCTGCGCCTCAGCTTCGCCAATTCGGGCGGGGTGTTTTTGGGGGCGGATTATCATTTCGACCTCGCGCGGCCGGGCTGCGCCATCTATGGAATCAACCCGACAGGGCTGCCGCAAAACCCCATGCAGGGCACGGTGCTGTTCGAGGGGCGTATTCTGCAAAACAGGCTCATTGACAGGCCGGGCAGCGTTGGTTACGGTGCGGGTTATGCGGTGGCGACGGGTCAAAAATGCGTCACCGTTTCAATCGGATACGCCGACGGATATTTGCGCAGCCTGACCGGCCGCGGCAAAGTCTATATCGGCGGCGCGGCCTGCGACGTTATCGGGCGGGTATCGATGGATTCCATCATTGTCGATACCGCGCATCTGCCGCAGCAACCTGCGCCGGGCGACTGGGTTGAAATCATCGGCCCGCATCAAACGGTCGACGATGTGGCAGCGCAGGCGGGTACTATCGGCTATGAAATTTTCACCGGTCTCGGCCCACGCACGCCGCGGCATTATATCGGGGGCAGCGCATGAACACCGCAGATAACCAGCAGCAGGAACAGCAGACAAGCGCGGGCTTCTCCCCCTTGGGCTGGCTGACCGGCATGTGCCAGCGCATCGGCGCGACGCTACTGGGTTTTCTGGCGGCTGTCGGGCGTCTGGCGACTTTCGCGGCGCAGGGCATTTATCACTGCTTCACGCCGCCGTTCTATCCGCGCCTTTTGTGGCGTCAGGTGGTAGATATCGGTTATTACTCCCTGCCTGTTGTGGGCATGACGGCGCTGTTCACGGGTATGGTGCTGGCGCTGCAAAGTTATACGGGCTTTTCGCGCTTTTCTGCCGAAGGCGCGGTGGCAACCGTCGTCGTACTGTCCGTCACGCGCGAGCTTGCGCCCGTGCTTGCGGGTTTGATGGTCGCAGGGCGTATCGGCGCATCGATTGCGGCGGAAATCGGCACCATGCGCGTGACAGAGCAGATTGACGCGCTCACCACGCTTTCGACCAACCCGTTTAAATATCTGATTGCCCCGCGCCTGATTGCGGGCACGCTGATGTTGCCGCTGCTGGTTTTGATTGCCGATGTCATCGGCGTTTACGGCGGTTATATCGTCGGCGTTTACAAACTCGAGTTCGTTTCCGAAAACTATATCCACCGCACATGGGAATTTTTGACCGCGGATGACGTGGTTTCGGGGCTTTGGAAAGCGGCGGCGTTTGGTTTTATCGTAACCCTGATGGGCTGCTATCACGGCTTTAACTCCCAGCGCGGGGCGCAGGGGGTGGGCGCGGCGACGACGAATGCGGTTGTTTCCGCTTCTATCCTTATACTGATTGCGAACTACTTCCTCACCCAGCTCTTTTTCGCGGGGAAATAAACCATGACGCAGGCCGCTAAAAAACTTGAACTGCGCGACGTGCGCAAATCTTTCGGCGCCAACCATGTCTTGCGCGGCGTGAACATTTCGGTTGAAAAGGGCAAGTCGCTGGTGGTCATTGGCGGCAGCGGTACCGGCAAATCCGTGATGATTAAATCGGTGCTGGGCATCGTTTCGCCCGACAGCGGCTCCATTCTTGTCGATGGGCAGGAAACCACCGGCCTGCGCGGCAAGGAACGCGATGCGCTGATGCGAAAATTCGGCATGCTGTTTCAAGGCGGCGCGCTGTTTGACAGTTTGCAGATTTGGGAAAACGTTGCCTTCGGCCTTATTCAGGGCAAGGGCGTGTCGCGCAAAGACGCCTACGACGTCGCGATTGAAAAACTGCGCGCTGTCGGCCTGCCGTCGCGTGTGGCGAAGCTGTTGCCGGCGGAGCTGTCCGGCGGTATGCAAAAACGCGTCGGCCTTGCCCGCGCGATTGCGACCAATCCTGAAATTATTTTCTTTGACGAACCGACCACGGGCCTCGACCCTATTATGGCGGACGTTATTAACGACCTTATCATCGAAACGTCCAAGGGGCTGGGCGCGACGGCATTGTCGATTACCCATGACATGCACAGCGCGCGCAAAATCGCCGACGACATCGCGATGATTTATAAAGGCGAGATTATCTGGCACGGCAAGGCGGCGGATATTGACCATTCCGGCAACCCGTATGTCGAGCAATTCATCAAGGGCTCCGCCGAGGGGCCGATTAAAATGGAAATCTGAGGCTGCCCGTGACCAAGGACAAAACACCGCCAACAGGTAACGAACTGCGCGCCGTGCGTCCCGCCGTCGGGGGCAAGCCCAAAGCCGGCGCGAAAGCAAAAGCCGCCGCACCAAAGGGCAAAGCCTCTGCGCCCAAGGCGGAAAAGCCCGTGCGCGATACGCAGCCGCGGCCGCGCAGCGCGGGGCCCGGCTGGTTCATGCGTACCTTCATGGCGCTTTTGTCGCTGGCGGTCATGGGGGCGATTGTGGGTGTGGGCGCGGTTGTCGCCTTGCTGTTCTATTTCAGCCAGGACTTGCCCGACTATAGCGCCCTTGCAACCTACGAGCCGCCGATTGTCACGCGCGCCTATGCGGACGATGGCCGCCTGCTGGCCGAATTTGCGGCGGAAAAACGCGTTTATATCCCCGTACAGGACGTGCCCGACCGCGTCATCCATGCGTTTTTGTCGGCGGAAGATAAAAACTTTTTTAAACACCCCGGTATCGACGCCACGGGTGTTGCGCGCGCCATTCGCGATAACGTGATGCACATGGGCTCGAACCGGCGTCTGGTCGGCGCCTCGACGATTACGCAGCAGGTTGCCAAAAACTTTTTGCTCTCCGACGGTCTGGACGACGAGCGCGGCAACGACATCGCGAAATTCAAACGCAAGTTCCGCGAAATCATCCTGTCGTTCCGTATCGAACAGGCGTTGAGCAAGGACCGTATCCTCGAGCTGTATCTGAACGAAATCTTCCTCGGCCAGCGTGCTTATGGCGTGGCTGCGGCATCGCTTGAATATTTCAACAAGCCGCTCGACGAGCTGAATATCGAAGAAGCCGCCTATCTGGCCGCGCTGCCCAAGGCGCCCAATAACTATAACCCCGAACGCCACTACGAAGCCGCCGTTGGCCGCCGCAACTGGGTCATCGAACAGATGAACGAAAACGGCTATATCACCGCGGACGAAATGCAAAAGGCCAAGGATACGCCGCTAAAAACGCAAAAACGCGACAGCGACCAATACGTCAACAATCCGTATTTTGCCGAAGAGGTACGCCGCCGCCTGCTGGAGCTTTACGGCGAAAAAGGGCTTTACGAGGGCGGCTTGATTGCCCGCACGTCCATGGTGCCCGAATACCAGCGCGTGGCCGAACGCGCGCTGCGCAACGGCCTGATTGAATACGACCAGCGCCGCGGCCTGCACAGCGAGCCCATCGGCAAAATCGAAGACATGAAAGATTGGCAAACCGCGCTGGGTGCCATCCGCCGTCCCTTGGGTGCGGGCGATTTCGAAGCTGCGGTGGTGATTGAC
Organism: Micavibrio sp. UBA2020; assembly: GCA_002334985.1. GTDB lineage: Bacteria > Pseudomonadota > Alphaproteobacteria > Micavibrionales > UBA2020 > UBA2020. Next base: position 12,178 of record DDBY01000050.1, on the reverse strand, counting down.
AGCGGCGACAAGCAGGCGACGATGGGCCTGCGTAATGGTGACAAGGTCAAGCTCCCCTACGAGCGCATGCGCTGGGCGCGCAAACGCGGCGCGCCTGAAGTCAAAAAAGCCAGCGATGTCCTTAAAGAAGGCGATGTCTGGCTGATTGAAAACACGGGCGGTGAAGGCGACAAAGCGGCGTGGTGGCTGCGCCAGATACCCGAAGTGCAGGGCGGCATCATCGCCATGAACCCGCATAACGGCCGTATTTTTGCGATTGCTGGCGGCTTCAGCTATGAAATGAGCCAGTTCAACCGCGCTTCGCAGGCGATACGCCAGCCGGGTTCGGCCTTCAAACCCTTCGTCTATCTGGCGGGGCTGGAGGCGGGCTTTACCCCCGCAACGCTTATCCTTGATGCGCCCTTCGTGATGGAACAGGGGCCGGGGCTGAAAGACTGGCGCCCTAAAAACTATAGTGCCGATTACGGCGGGCCGACCACGCTGCGCGTCGGGCTTGAAAAATCGCGTAACCTCATGACCATCCGCCTTGCGAACTATGTGGGGATGGAACGCATTGCGCAAATCTGCAGCCAGTTCGGCGTGACGGACAACCTGCCCACAATGCTGTCGATGTCCATCGGTGCGGGCGAGACGACGCTGCAGCGCATGGTTGCGGCCTATAGCATTTTCGTGAACGGCGGCAAGAAAATCACGCCGACCACTATCGACCGCGTGCAGGACAGAAACGGCAAAACCATTTTTGTGCATGACAAACGCCCCTGCGAAGGCTGCGGCCCCATGATACCGTGGAGCGGTCAGGTAACGCCGGATATTCCCGATACGCGCGAGCAAATTGCCGACCCGCGTCACATGTATCAGGTCGTATCGATGATGGAAGGCGTCGTGCAGCGCGGCACCGCGACGGCACTGAACAGCCTTGGCCGTCCTATCGCGGGCAAGACGGGCACAACGAACGAATCCAAAGATGCGTGGTTCATCGGCTTCACGCCCGACCTCGTTATCGGCGTTTATGTCGGGTATGACGAGCCGCGCTCCCTCGGTGCGAAAGAAACCGGCGGGCGCGTTGCTGTGCCGGTCGTGAAGGAATTTGTGCAAAAGGCCATGAAGGATGTGCCCGCGTTGCCCTTCCGCGTGCCCGAAGGCATCCGCCTGGTGCTTGTGGACCCGCAAACGGGCACACGCGCAGGCGCGCAGACGGAAAAGCCGCTGCTCGAAGCCTTCCTCGCGGGGACGGAGCCGGGCGAAGAGCCGATGATGTTCACGGGCGAGGGGGTTTCTTCCGTCACCGATGTGACCAACGTGGGGGAAAGCGTGAATACGGGTCTGGGCGGTATTTATTGATGCCGCGCGCATCGGCCCCGCTCTGGCGCGAGGTTTTATATGCACTGCGCGTTAGCGTTTATTATTTCGGCATTCTAGGCCTTATGGCCGCGGTCTGGCACGTTGCGCCGCCGTGGGTGCTGGCGCTGGCGCTGGTGGTCGTTTTCGGCAGTGCGATGCTGGAGCTCGGCCGCCGCAGCAAAATTTTTAAAAACCGCCTTGCCGTGCATCCGGATACGTCCGACATCTCCCCCAATCTCGGCAAAATCATGGCCGACTTATATGCACGCGCGGGGCTGAACCCTGCCGATTATCCGCTGTATGATTTCCGCAGGGAAGGCGCCGCGCCAGCGGCCGCGGGCGCCAAAAGCGCCACCACGATGGAGGGGATGGCCGAACTTCCGACCGCTGCGGTGCTGGATTTGGGGCGGCCTGTGCTGGCCGTTTCCGCGCCACTCCTCGCGCTGATGGATGACGAAGAAGAACGCGCCGTGCTGGCGCATGAATTTGTGCATTTGCGTGAATCGCATGTTTATTGGCGTTATGTGCTCCAGCTATTTTCGTCGGTGGTGAGCTGGATGCTGACGTTGCTGTGCTTCGTTGTTTTTTGTGCGGCAGGCTGGCAGGCGGCAGGTATTGCTTTGGCCGCCGGTGCGGTTGCGTGGTACGCCATGCGCGCCCTGCAGCTGCCGCTGCCGTATGCGGGCGAAAAACAATCGCAGCTCAGCATGGCGGAAAAAGCCGAACAGAATGCGCTTTGGCGCCGCCGCACGCACGCGGGCACCATCGCCGCCGTGGCTGTCATGACTTTTTACA
>DDBY01000050.1:0-9727 GCA_002334985.1 Micavibrio sp. UBA2020 | reverse complement strand
CCCCGCCTATCTGGCGCTGCATCTGGCGAGTTGGGCGCTGCGCGTTTTGATGGGGGTTATCGTGCGTGGGCTCAGCCGTACGAATGAATACAGGGCGGATGCAGGCATTGTCGCGCTCGGCGCCAATCCGTTGTCGCTGATGACCGCACTGCGCAAACTGGATTTGCTTGAAATCCGCGCGCGTGGCGGTGTGGTTCAGACAAAGGGGCGCTGGCGTCATTACCTTTTTGCCACCCATCCTGTACTGGCGCAGCGTCTGGGCGCGCTGCGGCGTGTCGCGGCGCGTGCAGGTTTTGGCGCGGCGGAGATTCGCGCCGCCGCCGAAGGCCCGCTGGACGTGGCGGAGGAGCATCAATATCCGCTCTGGCTTGTGCAAAGCATGCAGGCGCAGTAAGCCGGATTTTCTGGACAAGACACTGAAAAATAAGAATAATGATGTGTTCTTGAAGCGGGACGATGCGTAGCTATGAAGAAGGCTATTTATTTTCATAATAACATGATATAGTCTGCGACATCACAAAGGGGCACTGCGCCCGGGGAGTTTGATATGACGACACAGCTTTACACCGCCCGCCACGTCGCCAGCGCGGCCGTACACTACACGGCAACGATTGGTCTTCTTGCGACGACGGCACTGGTCGCGCCGGTTTGGGCGATTGCCGCTTCGGCCGCTTTGGTCGGCGGTATCAGCTATGTCAGCATCAAAGCGCAGAAAAAGATTTTTGAAGAAAATCTGGAACGTCATCCGGACGTTTCTGCGGTATCCCCGAACCTTGGCAAAATCGCGCAGGAGCTTTACGCCAAATCCGGCCTCAGCGCGGAACAATTTCCGATTTACGATTTCCGCATCGACGAGAAGAAAATCGCCGACCAGCCCGAAGGTGTACAGAAAAAGCTGCGCGAAACCTTCAACGGCATGGCTGAAATGCACAATGCCGCCGCGCTGAATTTTGGCAAACCGATTATCATGATTTCCAAACCGCTGCTGGCGCTTTTGGATGACGGCGAAGAAAAAGCCGTGCTGGCGCATGAATTTGCGCATGCCGCGGCCAAACATCAACACCTGTCGCTGCCGCAGAAACTGACCGGCGCCGCTATCGGCATGGCAAACGGCCTGACGCGCTTTGCGGCCTTTTTGTCCGCGGGCTGGGTGGGCGTTCCTGTTGCAATAGCGACCGGCATTGCGGCGCGCATTGTCACGGCGAAGGCAACCGGTAAATGGAACCTTCTCGTCACCAATGACAAAGAGCTCAGCATTTCCGAGCGCCTGCAAAAGAAAAAAGTCGCAGGTATCGTCAAAGTCGGCGGTACAGTGGGGCTGGTGGCTGCGGCCGCCGCATTCAACCCGCTCTATCCGGCTTTTTACGCCGTGACCAAGGCGGTTTCGACGGCGGTCAAGCTGGTAACGGCGGCTTTCAGCCGCAGCAACGAATATCAGGCGGACCGCGGTGCGGTTGTTCTGGGCGCCAATCCGCTTGCGCTCGTGACGGCGCTGCGCAAAATGAAAACGGTGCAGGAAGTCAGCCTGCAGGAAGCCATGGGGACGGAGCTGCCAAAAGCAGGCTGGCTGCGTACGATGTGGAAAAACGCCAACGCAACCCATCCGACCATTCCGCGCCGCGTCGCGCGTCTGGCGGGTCTTGCGCGCAAACAGGGCTATACCGACGCGCAAATCGATGCAGCGGTCAATGCGCCTATCCAGATAGGCCCGCAGCACCGCATGGCGCCTGCGCTGATAGAAAAGATGCTGGCCCGCTAAAACAAAAAACGCCCCGCATAAACGGGGCGTTTTTTTTGCAGCAGGGCGCGTGCGTCAGCCCAGCATCTCGATATTCAGTTTTTTAAGCATACGGTCGAGCGCTTTGAGAACGGGGCTTTTGATGCCGGCGTTTTTTTGCAGCTCAGCGACTTCGGAGTCCAGCTCCGCGCGGTGCTCTTCCATGTCCTTGCGGATTTCTTCGCGCAGCTTGTCGGCGTCAATGCTGTCCATCTGCTGGGCGTGCAGCATGCTGAGGATGCGCTCTTCGTCTTCGGTCACGATGCCGTCGGCATTCGCAAGAATAGTGCCGAAATGTATCAACATGCCGCGGTATTCCGGCTCCGTCACCTTGACCAGCAAGTCGGCAAGGTTCTGCGGCAGTTCCAAATCCGCCGCCAGCGTCATTTTCTGTGTCGGCGTCAGGCCGTAGGTGCGGTCGAGGTTGGCGAAAACCTTTTCAAGGTAAACCCGCTCTTCCGGCTGGATGATGCCATCGGCATGCGCGATGCAAACCACGCAGCGCCACATGTTGTAAAGGCTCGGGCTGACACCGGGTTTGCCGCCGGGGGTGGCGGCGGGCGGCGGTGTAACGGGGGCGGTGGTGTCCTGTGTCATGGCGAAATCCTTGTTGAATTCAATCGGACATGATGTCGTAGCCGAGGCTCAGCAGCAGCGCGTCAAGCGCACGGAACAGGAAACTCTGCGGGCGCAGGCTGTGCATTTTTACGTCGTGCTGGAACATCTCCTTTTCGACGGCCAGATGCACGTCCTTGCGGATTTGTTCCATATCGAGGCTGGCGAGCTGGTCGGCGCGCAGTTTTTGCAAAATGGCGGCTTCGTCGGGGTGCAGCTGTCCATCGACATGCGCAAGGATACCGGCGAAGTAAATCAGCTGGCTACGGTAATAGGGGTCGTTGATTTGCGGCAGCAAATCGCCCATGCGCTTGGGGCGGGCGATGTCGTCTTCGAGGATGCTTTTCTGCTCGGCGCTGAGGCCGTAGGCGCGGTCCATATTGCCGAAAATACGGCGCAGGTAGTCAAGCTCCGGCTGTTGCACCTGTCCGTCGGCATGCGCGACGACAATCACGCAGCGCCACATGTAAAACAGGCTGTGGCTGACGGGCTCTCCGGATTTATGGCGCGGCGCAGAATTCATAGGTCAAGCCTACGGTATTCTTGGTTTCTAATCAATTAATCAGTACCGCTTTCAGGCGGCTTCAGGGGTGGTTTTTACCCTATTCCCCCGCAGCCACGCTGAGCGCATCCAGCACCGCAGCCTCGGTCAAAAGCTCGGGCAGTATGATGCCTTCGGGCGCGGCGGGGCCATAGACGATGTTGAAGGGGATGCCGTATTTACCATAGCTTTGCAGATAGGCCGCGATGCTTTCATCGCGCTGCGTCCAGTCGGCTTGCAGCTTGACCACGTTTTCGGCGTCGAGCGCTTCGCCCACAACGGCGCGCTCCAAAACGAAACGCTTGTTCGCTTTGCAGGTCAGGCACCAGTCGGCGGTGACATCGACGAAGACGGTTTTTCCGGCCGCCAGCTCCGCCGCGATGCGGGGCTGTTCGAACTTCTCCCAGCCCTTGGCCAGTGTCGGGGTTGCGGTGATGGTCAGCAAAATGCTGCCCAGCCAAAGCGCCGTGGCGACCAGCGCAAGGGCGAGAACCTTGCGCAAACGTACCATCCATGCCCCCGGCTTCGGCATGTATTTGAACACGCGCGGCGATAGCGCCAGCAGGATATAGGGCAGCGCAAGGCCAAGGCCGAGGAAGGTAAAGATAGTAAAAATCTCAACCGCGCCGCGTGCCAGTGCAAAGCCGACCGCCGTGCCAAGGAAGGGCGCCGTGCAAGGGGTGGCCAGCAGCGTGGCGAAGGCACCGGTCAGGAAATGTCCGGCCAGCGTGGGCTCGTCCGCCGATTTGGGCGTGGCGTGCCGCGCGATAAAACGCGGCAGCGGAATTTCAAACAGCCCCCACATATTGGCAGCAAAGCCCAGCACAACAATCGTCAGGAACACGAGGAAGCCCGGATGCTGGAACTGGATACCCCAGCCAATCGTCTCCCCCGCCGATTTCAGCGCGACCAGCGCACCTGCAATCAGCCAGAACGAAAACAAAATCCCCGCCGCGCTGGCCATGAAGTTTTTAAAAATCACGCCGCGGCTGTCTTTGCCGCCATGGCTGACGACGGATAAAATTTTAAGCGACAGCACCGGCAAGACGCAGGGCATCAGGTTCAAAACCAGACCGCCCAGCAGCGCCAGCAGCAGGATTTTATAATCAAAGGTGACGATTTTATCGCCGATTTTGGCGCCGGATTTCACCTCCGCCCCCGACGGACGCGGGGATAGCGCGAGGCTGCCCTCGACGGCTTGCGCGCCGTTGGTATAGGTCAGCATCAGCGTGCCGTTTGAAAGGTCGGCTTCGATTTTGTCCAAAGGCTCCGTGCTGTGAATGGGCGCACGCAAGGTCAGCTTGCCGGTTTTGGGGTCGTGCGCTGTTGCGGGCTTGCCAAAAACGGTGGCGGCCGGATGCTCGATGAAAAGGTCGATGTCGCCTGCGGGTTTATCTGCCACAGTCATTTCGGCAACGACGAAGCTGCGGTTGCCGCTGTCGTAATCCAGCCACAGACGGTCAAAACGCGCGCCGTCATGCGCGGGGGTGGGCAGGGTGCTGCGGGCGCGGGCATAGGTCTCCGCCTCTGGCGAGGGGGCCGCGTCGCCGCCCGGCAGCGCGAATTGCAGGGTATGGGTTTCCGGCACGCAAATGTCATCGCAAACCAGAAGGTCAAGCTTGAGGTTCAGGGAAAGCGGCTGGCCTGCCTCCGCCACATGAATGTCGATGGGGAAAACGGCTTCGTGCTTATAGCCGATATTGTCGATGTCATAGATGGTGAAGCGGTGGGGCGCGGGCCAGTGCACCGTGTGCCCTTTGAAGTTTTCAGACCCGCTCCAGTCCAGTGCGGGCGGCAGGCCGGAATCGCCAGGGGTGCGCCAGTAAATCTTCCAGTTCCCCTCCATGCGCACGCGCAGGGCGACGGGCACGACATCGCCACTACCCGTGGCCGTGATGGGGCTGAGCAAATCGGCCGTTGTGTGGAACACCCGCGCAGGGGCGGGCGGAATGGACGATACCTGCGAAGAGGCGGCCGGCTGGGAAGAGAGCTGCGCTTGTGCAGGCGCGCCCAGCCCAAGGGCGACAAGAACGGAAAACAGCGAAAAAAGACGAAACAGCGACAAAGGAACCCCCGCGCGGCTGGAGAAACGGCACTTTCGAGAATATAGTCCAATCCGGCCGAATATCAAATGCCGCCTGCGCCCGCGGCGGCGGGGCGGTGAGAAAGAGGGCAAGGGCAGGGCTTAGCCCGCGATGCGCTGCTTCAGGGTTTCGATATCGGCGGCCAGCTGGCGGTCAGCCTGCAAAAGCTCTTCGATTTTGCGCACGCCATGAATAATGGTCGTGTGGTCGCGTCCGCCGAATTTACGGCCGATTTCGGGCAGGGAATGCTCCGTCAGCGCCTTGGCCAGATACATCGCCACCTGACGCGGGCGCGCCACGGGGCGGGCACGGCGGGGGGAGAGGATATCCGTCATGCGCAGGTTGTAATGGTCTGCGACGCGGCGCTGGATGTCTTCGATGGTCACGCGGCGGCCGGCGGCGCGCAGCAGGTCTTGCAACAGCTCCTCGGCGCCTTCGACGGTGATGGCGCGGCCGACAAGCTCCGCATGGGCGATAAGGCGGTTGAGGGCGCCTTCCATCTCGCGCACGTTGCTGGTGATTTTACCGGCAAGGAAGGCCAGCACCGCTTCGGGCATTTCGCGTTTCATCAGGGCGCATTTGGCGCGCAGGATTTCAAGGCGCAGCTCATAGCTGGTGCCCTGAATGCCGGCGACCAGCCCCATGCCAAGGCGGGAGCGCAGGCGGTCATCAAGGCCATCAAGGTCGCCCGGCGCCTTGTCTGCGGACAGCACGATTTGTTTGCCCTGGTCAATCAGCGCGTTGAAGGTATGGAAAAATTCCTGTGCCGTCGATTCCTTGCCGCAAATGAATTGAATATCATCAATCATCAGAATATCGACGCCGCGCACATATTCCTTGAACGCCATGGTGTCGCGGCTGCGCAGGGCGCGCACGAACTGGTACATGAATTTTTCGGCCGACATATAAACGACGCGTTTTTCCGGCGTGCGCGCGAGGGCGTCATGCGCGATGGCTTGCATCAGATGCGTTTTGCCAAGCCCGACGCCGCCTTGCAGGAACAGCGGGTTGAACGTGACATTCTCGCCCGACGCCAGTTTTTTTGCAGCGGCGAAGGCGAGCTCGTTGCTGGCGCCGACGACAAAGTTTTCAAACGTGAAACGGGGGTCGAGGGCGGAGGAAAGATTTTCCGCGGCTTCCGCCGCTGCCGCGTTTTCATTCGCGGTGATAACAGGTTCGTAGGCGCGCGCCGCATCGGCGGCGGCGGGTTTTTGCGCACCTGCGGCCACGATATATTCAACGCGTGCGCAGCCTGCAATTTGCGCGGCGCAAAGGCGCGCGATACGCTCCGCATAATGCGTGCGTACCCAGTCGCGGATAAAACGGGTGGGGACAGAGATTTCAAGCGTGCCCGCGTCAAACGCGCGCGCGCAAAGCGGCGCAACCCAGCTGCGGAAAGCGGTATCGCCGATATCGGCTTTCAGCGCGGCCTTCACGCCCTCAAAGGCGTTTGCAAAAGCGGAATCGCCACCAAGGTTCACGCTGCGGTTTACGCTGCCCGTTTCGTCATCTTTGTGGACAATCGTATTCCCGCCTTCGAACATCGTGCGCCTCTGACTGAATGAAAAAGTAGAACCCAAAACCCGTCTTCACAACCTTTGGCGGAACAGGGCTTTTTCGCTGCCATCCATGTTTGTGGACGATAAACGATTCTGCTGCTTTCCCGCGTGAAGGAAAACCGGCACGTCGATGAAATGGCGCGAAAACCTTGCGGTTCGTTGCTTTTTTTATCGGTGCAGGTGTGAAGTGAGAGCAAGACTACCCACCACCAAAATGAGTCGCAAGAGGAGATTGTGGATAATTTTAAAAAGGCAACAAACGAACAAAATTATGCGGCATGACGCCGATTTTTTGCGATGAAAAAACACGCGTGCAAATACTTTTCGGTTGCGATTTTTGAATCGGTTTTTTTGTGTCCGATTCTGATGCGGAATTTTTGCGCGCGCGGCGTTTTTGTTTGACACGCATTCGGTATGAATCGGGAACATGCAGCATGTGCCCGCGGGAGAATCGCAAGACAGGGCGGAGAATCGGACGAGAATCGCCGCGCTGTTTTAACGTCCGCGCAGGCGCCTGTGATTCACGCGCTGCAGGCGTGCAGAATCAACACATGATTTTTTGTGCCTGCGCTGCGCGCAAAAAAAACGCCGCAAACAAGTGCGGCGTTCTTTGACAAAGGAGAGCCGGTTGACCCGGTCTTGGTTATTCTTGAATTATTTCTTCGCGGTCTTCAGCGTTTTGATCTGCTTGGACAGGCGCGAGATTTTGCGCGAAGCGGTTTTCTTGTGCAGAACGCCTTTGTCGGCGCCGCGCTGGATTTTCGGCTGAGCGGCCTTCAGGGCTTCTGCGGCGGCTTTGTCGTCACCTTTAGCAATCGCTTCTTCTACCTTGCGGATGGAAGAGCGCATTTGCGACGTGCGGCTCTTGTTTTCGGCAGCGACACGGGCATTGCGGCGGACGCGTTTTTTGGCGGACTTATGGACGGGCATTCTAAGTGCTCTTTCTGTGTTAAGGCTGTTAAGCGTTATCTTGTTAAAGCCGGACATTCCGGCGGCATCCCGGCGCACGGCAGAATCAGGATGATTCCCGGCGGCATCAGGATTTCACGGTTTTTAAAGCGGTTTATCCCCAAAGTCAACCGGCGCGAGGGGTTTTCGCCCAAATAATCCGTAAAATGCCTGTATTGCCCCGTTTCCGGGCTTTAAAGGGCTGTTTTAGCGGCCTTTAAAGCTGGCCGGGCGCTTTTCGGCGAAGGCGGCCATGCCTTCCTTCTGGTCTTCGGTGGCAAAGCTGCTGTGGAACAGGCGGCGCTCGAAGCGCATCCCCTCGCTCAGGGTGGTTTCAAAGGCGGCATTGACGGCTTCTTTGGCCATCATAGCGGCAATGGGGGAGAAGCTGGCGATTTTCTCCGCGGTTTTCATGGCCTCGGCCATCAAATCCGCGGCGGGGACGATGCGGGCGACCAGTCCGGCGCGCTCGGCTTCTTCCGCGTCCATCATGCGGCCGGTCAGGCACAGCTCCATCGCCTTGGCCTTGCCGACCGCGCGCGTCAGGCGCTGCGTGCCGCCCGCGCCCGGAATGGTGCCGATGGTGATTTCGGGCTGGCTGAATTTCGCGCTGTCTGCCGCAATGATGAAATCGCACATCATCGCAAGCTCGCACCCGCCGCCGAGGGCATAACCCGCGACAGCCGCAATCACGGGCTTGCGCGTGCGTGTCAGGCGCTCCCAGTTGCTGGTGATGAAATTACCCGCATAAACATCGACAAAACCCTTGGACGCCATTTCCTTGATGTCCGCACCGGCGGCGAAGGCTTTTTCGCTGCCCGTTACAATCATCACGCGGATGTTGTCGTCGTTTTCCATGTCGTCAACGGCGGCGGTCAGCTCGTCCATCAACTGTTTGCAAAGCGCGTTCAGCGCCTTGGGGCGATTGAGCGTGATGATGCCGACGGCGCCTTTTTTCTCGGTCAGGATGTTTTCGAATGTCATGACGGTGTCCTTTTGTTTTAGGTTCTGTTGGGCGGCGGTGCTCATGCTGCGCCTCTCTCGGGTTGGTTATGATTACATTTTCGGGGCGGGCGCGATTTTGAACTGCACCAGCTGCATGCCGGGTGTGCCCGGTTTTTGAAACACGTCGATGACAAGAATTTCTTTTTTGCGCGTATAGGTATTGAATGTGCCCTTCATCAACTGCCAGCCAAGCGGCGGCAACGCCTGCCCGTAATAGCCCAGCACCTGACGCACCTGCGCGGGGGTTTCGGCGGTGGTTTCAAGGATGCGCCCGTCGGCCGTATCAAACGCGACGGTTTTGGAGAGGTCTTCCTTCATCGTTTCCATCAGCGGCAGGTCGGTGATGACTTTGGAATAATCCGCAAACGCGGCCGCGGGAATGAACACAAGCGCGAACAGGGTCGTGATAATAAAACGGCGCAGCATGAAAGCCTCTTTCTGGTCGCGGGCATCGCCCTTGCGCAAATGCCGATTGTTATTTCTGGCGGGACGGGCAGTAAAAAGTGGAGCGTCCGCCCTGCGTTATTCTCTTTATTCCGCCGGTCTTTTGCAAGGGGCAGGTGCAGCCGCGGCATTTCTGCCCTTCCTTGTCGTAAACCGCCCATTGATGCTGGAAATAGCCAAGCTCTCCGTCGCTTTGCACATAGTCGCGGATGGAGCTGCCGCCTGCGGCAATCGCTTTTTCCAGTACCTTCCGGATGGCTGCCCATAATTTGCGCACTTCCGTGCCGCTCAGCGATTGCGCGGGGCGGGCGGGGTCGATGCGCGATTCAAACAACGCTTCGGCGGCATAGATGTTCCCGACGCCGACCACCAGTTCCTGGTCCATGATGGCGATTTTAATGGCTGTTTTTCGCGGCGCGAGTGCCGCCTGCAAATAGGCCGCGCTGAAAGCGTCCTCCAGCGGCTCCGGCCCCAGATGGGCGAAATGGCGGGTTTGTTCTATATCCTTCGTGGGCGCGATGTCCAGAACGCCGAAACGCCGCGCATCGTTGAACACGACGCGTCCGCCTCCTTTGAGGTGAAAAATCACATGGTCGTGTTTTTCGGCTATGTATTTTTCGGCCGCATCCGCAATCACCATGCGCCCCGACATGCCAAGGTGCGCAATCAGCGTATCGCCGCCTGCAAGCTCTATCAGAATATATTTCGCGCGGCGGCGGATGGCGGTGATGCGGCGGCCTTCGGTTTTTTGCGC
>DDBY01000208.1 GCA_002334985.1 Micavibrio sp. UBA2020 | reverse complement strand
GGCCCCATGCGTCATTTGCAAAACAAATGGGTTTTCACGCCCATGCGCGCGGGGCAATGCGAGGTGGATTTTTATGTCGATTTTTCACTAGAATCGAAACTGTTCGAGAAACTGGTGGACCAGTTTTTTCACAAAGCGCTGGTGAAAATGATAAATGCCTTTGAAAGCCGCGCCGTGCAACTGTACGGCGGCAACCTCCAGTAAAATCAGATATTGGCGATTTCCTGCTTCAGCAAGTGAAGTGCTTTTTCGACTGTGGCCATGCGCACGGCGCTGCGGTCACCGCTGAACTGGTTTTTGACGGATTCGCTATGCGCATTCACGCGGTTGCCGATACCGATATATACAAGGCCGACGGGTTTATCCGGCGTTGCGCCGCCTGGGCCTGCGATACCGGTTGCGGAAACGGCGATTTCGGCGGCAGAGCCTGCCAGCGCACCGCGCACCATTTGCAGGGCGATGTCGCCGCTGACGGCGCCCGATTTTTGCAGCGTCGCGCGGTCAATGCCCAGCTGCGCGACTTTCGCGTCGTAGGAATAACTGGTAAACCCGCAATCGACCACATCGGACGAGCCTGCAATTTCAGTCAGTGCCGCGCCAATCAAGCCGCCCGTGCAGGATTCCGCCGTAACGATGCGCAGTTTCTTTGCGCGCGCGGCGGCAAGAACCTCGCTGGCAAGCTCTGTAATTTTTTGCGGAAAAAAGGACATGGCGGCGGCTTTCTGCGCTTGTGGCATTTATCGTTATTTCGGCTCAGTGCGCGGTTAGAACATGTTCATGTTAATGGCGCATGCCGCAACGCCGATGGCGGCGTAAATACCCGCAACGACATCGTCCATCATGACGTCAAAACCATTGCCTGCGCGTTTGTCGAAAAACGACGCCGGCCACGGTTTGTAAATGTCAAACAGGCGGAATAGCAAAAACGCGACAACCCACAAATCAAAATGCAGCGCGGCGGGGATAGCGGCAATCCACATGCCGACGACTTCATCGACCACGATAGTCTGGTCGTCTTTTTCACCGGATTTTTGTCCGTAATAATTGGCGGCCAGCGTGCCGACAACCAAAAGCAGCAAAGCGGCGAGGGCAAGCCCGACAATGCCGGAGACATAAGCGATGCCATAGCCAAACGGAATAGCGGCCAGCGTGCCCATCGTGCCGGGGGCGGGGCGCAGGCGGCCTGCGCCAAACCATGTTGCAATCAAAACATGCGGATTGTTCATAGGCGCGCCTTCGGGCAGCGGGCGGATGCCGAAGCCTTTTTTGGTAGGGGACGTAGTGTCGTTCGCGGCTTTTGCGTTCATATCGCTTTCCTTGTCGCGGTGTTGATTTCGGTTGAATGTGCGGACATGTCCGCCGGAGTTTCGAATGGCAAGCGCACTGTCACGACGGCTTCGGCGGCGATGCCTTCGCCGCGGCCGGTGAAGCCGAGGCCTTCGGTCGTCGTCGCCTTGACGCTGACGCGGCGCAGGGGCAGGTGCAGAAGCTCTGCAATGCGCGCACGCATGGCATCGCGGTGCGGGCCGATTTTCGGCATTTCGCAAATAACCGTGAGGTCAATATGGGTAATAACGCCGCCCTGTGCAGCCAGAAGCGCCGCCGCATGCTGCAAAAACATGCCGCTATCTGCGCCTTTCCATCTGGCGTCCTTGGGGCTGAAATGCATGCCGATATCGCCATCGCAAATCGTGCCAAGCAGCGCGTCCGTAATCGCATGCAGACCGACATCGGCATCGGAATGCCCTTCGAGCGCTTTGTCATGCGGGATAATAATTCCGCCAATCATCAGCTTGTGCAAATCATGCTGCGGCGGAACGAGGCGATGCACGTCATACCCCTTGCCTGTGCGGATATCGGCGCGCGTGGACGAAAGAATAGATTCAGCAAGCGCGATGTCATCCGGCCATGTGATTTTGATGTTATCGCGCTGGCCTGTCACGAAATGCGGGTTCTGGCCTGTGCGCTCCAGCAATGCGGCATCGTCGGTCAGACTTTCGGATTCAAACTGGCGGTGCAGGGTGTGGATGGCATCAAACGCAAAGCCCTGCGGCGTTTGCACGGTAAAAAGTCCATCGCGGCTTTGCGTCGTAACGGCGCCGTCTTCATCGCGCTTTTTCACCGTGTCTGTTACAGGCAAGGCCGGAATGGCGGCGGTATGTCCGGCGCGCAGCGCATCGCAAACCGCATGCAGCAGGGCAGCGCTTACGCAGGGGCGCGCGGCATCGTGAATAAGCACATGGGCAGGGCGCGCGGCAACGGCGGCGAGTGCGTCAAGCCCCAGGCGCACGGATTGCTGGCGCGTGGCGCCGCCGTCGATAATCAAAATATTTGCGTTTTCGATGCCTGCCAGTGCAGCCTCGCAAGTGGCGCGGTGTTCGGGTTGGATAACAATGCCGATGACACCGACGTCGCCCTGTGCGCGCAGCGCATCTACCGACCAGCGTAAAACCGGACGCCCCAAAAGCGGTGCGTATTGTTTCGGCATCTGCGCATCGCCAAAGCGCGTGCCGCTGCCTGCGGCGACGACAAGGGCGGCGATGGTGGGTTTATTATTATCCATAATTACAAGTCCATCCCCAAAGCGCATTTGTGCGCGTGAATTCAGGCTCTTTCGCACTTTAGGGCGCGGTTTTGCAGGGGTCAACGCTTGTTATTTGCCTAAAAATAGTGCAAACATACCGGCGTGCATAAAAAATAGGCGGCCAAGTATAAACGGCCGCGGCAGGTGGCCAAAGTGTCCGGTGTGAAAACGCAGAAATCAGTCAAAAACAAGCCCGCGGCCGTGCCGCAGGCGCTTGCCATGCTGGATGCGCTGCCGGAAGCGGTTCTGGCGCTTGAAGACGGCGTGATTGTGTATGCGAACCATGCTGCGATGGATTTCACGCGCACCAGCGCCAAGGGGCTTGTCGGGCATCGTCTGGCCGATGTGTTCGGCGCGGCGCATCCTGCGTGTTCCGCTGCGGATGCGGCGGCGAAGGGCGGGCAGAACTTGACCCTGCGCGACCTTGAACTTTGCCAGCATCCGGTGACGCGTTTGTCCGTATCTGTCATGCCGTCGGGTGCGCAATCGGCCGTTTTGCTGTCGTGGCCGGTTGAGCGTTTGCCGCTGCGCAGCGAATGGCTGGTGCAGCAGCGCACCGTGATGAAACCGGCGCGGGAACTGGCGCGCATGCTCGCGCATGAAATCAAAAACCCGTTGGCGGGTATTCGCGGGGCGGCGCAGTTGCTTGGCCGTGCGCTGGTGGATGACGATGACCGCGCACTGGCCGCGCTGATTGATGCCGAAACCCAGCGTATTTTGCGCCTGCTGGATAAAGTCAGCCTGCTGGATGATGTTTCAGCGCCTGAAAGCTTTTCCGCCGTCAACCTGCATGGCATTACCGACCATGTTATTGAATGCGCGCAGGCGGGGTTTGCGGCGGGTGCGGCGCTGCGTGCGGAATATGACCCGTCCTTGCCGGATATTGACGGCCATGCGGATGCACTGGTGCAGGCCGTAATGAATTTGGCAAAAAACGCGGCGGAGGCAGGGGCGCATAATATTGTCCTGCGCACCGGATACGACCTTGCGCCGCAATACCACCCCGAAACGGGGCGGCGTTTGCCGATTGTGCTATCTGTCGAAGACGATGGCCCGGGCATGAGCGCCGAAACCGCCGCCCGCCTGTTCGAGCCTTGCTATACCACCAAGCCGGAGGGCGAGGGGCTCGGCCTTGTCGTCGTGTCGCGCGTGGTCGATAGCCACGGCGGCATGGTGAATGTCAGCCGCGTGGGTGGTAAAACCGTATTCAGAATTTGCTTCCCGCTGCCCCCGCGCCGCAAGGAGAAAACCGTATGACCAAACCCGCCGGAAAATCCATCGCAGGCAAAACCATTCTTGTCGCCGACGACGACCTTTCTGTGCGCACCGTGCTGACGCAGGCATTGAAGCGCGAAGGGTACGAGGTTCTGGCCGCCGACAACGGCGCGACGCTGTATCAGTGGGTAATGGAAGGTCGCGGCGACCTTGTCATTACCGACGTCATGATGCCGGGCGAAAACGGCCTTGACCTCATCCCCAAAATCCACCGCCGCGCGCCGGATATGCGCGTGATTGTCATCAGCGCGCAAAACGCCCTGACGACGGCGGTCTCGGCATCCGAAAAAGGCGCGCTTGAATATCTGGCCAAGCCGTTTGATATCGACGAGCTTTTGTCCGTTGTCAAAAACGCGCTGCGCCGCCGCCCTGCGGGGGAACAGAATAACGCAGGCGAGGCGCAGGAGGCCGCGCATGTTGCGGCCGCGCTTGATAAATCATTTGTCGTCGGGCAATCGCGCGCGATGCAGGATATTTACCGCACCATCGCCCGCCTGCGCAGTGCCGATTTGACGGTGCTGATGACCGGCGAGTCCGGCACGGGCAAAGAAGTCGTCGCGCGTGCGTTCCACCAGTTCAGCCGTTTCAAGGATGGCCCCTTTGTGGCCGTGAACATGGCCGCCATTCCGCGCGAGTTGATTGAAAGCGAGCTGTTCGGTCATGAAAAAGGCGCCTTCACCGGTGCAACGCAGCGGCATATCGGCAAATTTGAACAGGCTGCGGGCGGCACGCTGTTTCTGGATGAAATCGGCGATATGCCGCTGGAGGCGCAGACAAGGCTGCTGCGCGTGCTGCAGGAGGGCGAATTCACCCCCGTCGGTGCGCGCCGTCATGTGAAGGCGCAGGTGCGGGTGATAGCCGCGACGCATCAGGATTTGCGCGCCCGCGTGCGTGACGGGCGTTTCCGCGAAGACCTTTATTACCGTCTGAACGTCGTGCCGCTGCATGTACCGCCGCTGCGGGAACGTACCGAAGATATTCCCGCGCTGGTGCAGCATTTCCTGCGCCAGTCGGGTACGCTGAAAGTGCTGGAGCCCGCGGCGATGGCTGTATTCCGCACCCACGGCTGGCCCGGCAACGTACGGGAGCTGGAAAACGCGGTGCGCCGCTTGGCCGCATTGCACACGGAAGACGTGATTGACGCTTCCGCCGCGCAGTCTGCACTCAGTGCTGCAGCGATTGCAGGCGCGGCGCAGGCAGATAACGCACAAAGCGATATTGCTGCCATGGTCGCACAGGCATTGTCCGCGGATGCGGGCCTGATGGCGGGCACAGATGTTTACGGACGGATTATCCGCATGGTGGAAAAACCCTTGATTGTCCGCATGCTGGCCATGACCGGCGGCAACCAGATTAAGGCGGCGGAGCTGCTGGGACTGAACCGCAATACCCTGCGTAAAAAAATCCGCGATTTGGAAATTGATGTCAAAAAAGGAGGGCGCAGCTGATGTCCGTAACCATGTTCTCGCCCGATAGTTTTCTTTATCGCCTGTCGCAGCGCGTTTCGATTTTAACCCTCTCGCGCCATGTGGCGGTCTTTTTGACCGTGGCGGCCATTGCCTCTTGCGTGGCGACCTATCTTGTTCTCACGCGCCGCAGTGCGGATATCAATACGGTTTACTGGCTTTTGAACCTTGACCTTGTGCTTCTTCTGATGCTGGGCACTGTTATCG
Source organism: Micavibrio sp. UBA2020 (assembly GCA_002334985.1). Lineage (GTDB taxonomy): Bacteria > Pseudomonadota > Alphaproteobacteria > Micavibrionales > UBA2020 > UBA2020. The sequence continues at coordinate 512 of DDBY01000208.1, read as the reverse complement.
CGCGGCAGGTTGTACGGCTCTGGAGCGAGAAAAAACGCGGTGTCGCAGGCTCCCGTCTGCATGTGCGTCTGGTTCTTGCCTTTAGTTTGATGGCGGCGGCGCCGGCGATTTTGATGGCCGTGTTTTCGTCTATTTTCCTTTATTTCGGTGTGCAGGCCTGGTTTAACGACCGCGTCAGCACGGCGGTCAATGAATCGCTGGCGGTGGCGCAGGCTTATCTGAAAGAGCACCGCGAGGTGATGCGCGCCGATGTGATGGCCATGGCCTATGACCTCAACCGCGATGCGCGGTTTCTGGATGAAAATCCGCAGGGTTTTGCGCAGCTGGTGCAAACGCAATCGACTATCCGTAACCTGCCTGAAGCGATTATCTTCCGCAGCAACGGCGATGTGCTTGCGCGCTCCCGCATGGCCTTGGTGCTGGAAATGGAACAGTTGCCCAAGGATTTAATGAAACGCGCCGACGGCGGCGAAGTCGTGCTGGTCACCGGCGACAGCCGCGACCGTATCCGT
>DDBY01000202.1 GCA_002334985.1 Micavibrio sp. UBA2020 | reverse complement strand
AGCATAAATATGCCTGTTATATTTTTTTTTCTATGTTTACTTCTCGGGTATTCGGGATGGTTCTTTTTATCTAATGGAGAAATGATTTTTTTTCTAAAAGATACGACACTGTTTTGGTTTATTCAGGGTTTTTTATGGGCATGTGCCGTGTTGGTATTTCTTTTGTGGCACTGGAAGGATGCTAAAAGATTGTATCAGTACATTAAAAGTCGTAAGAGTGAGGTCAAAGAAGGAAAGGCAAGTCTCGAAGTAAAGCGGAGCGTATCTTCAGTCGAGTTTCTTCAGAAATTTTGTGCTGCGGGCTGCGGCTTCTTTGTGGGGCTGGATTTAGCTGTAGATGCCGAATTTGTTAAAAATTATAGAATATTTTGGGTTCTCTCTGATGTTTTGCTGATGATGTATATTTGTTTGTTCAACCCTTTTGCTAGGAATCTCATATTGCAGTATACGGAATACCTAAAAAAGATAGAAAAATCTTGAATTGGTGGATGCCTTTTCAAAAACAAGGCGCATAAGGCCTGAAAGCCTGTTTCCGGCGCAAGACGACGCGGAAGTTTTCTAGCGTAATTGAGCTACTCCTAATAAAATGCCAGCAAAGCAATGTAAATCAAGACGTTGCATAAAATAGTGTCAAGTTTTATTGCTAAAAAACTTGACAAATGCCCCATAAAAAGCCATCCTGAAGATGAGGAACAGGCCATGCAGACCGAAACGCAACAGACGGCAAAAAGCATTTCCCGCCGCATCGAACACGGCGGCGAGAGGTTGTGGCGGTTTGAAGATTTTGAAGGTTTTCCGCCCGCTGCTATCGCGCAAACTTTGTCGCGTCTTGCGCGGGCAGGGAAATTGCAAAGGCTAAGCAAGGGCATTTACTATCGCCCGCGTCAAACATCATTCGGCAAAAGCATGGCAAGCCCTGCCGCGCTTCAAAAACTTTTGCCGAAAGGACGCGCCTTTCCATCCGGTATTTCCGCCGCGAACTTGCTTGGCTTCACAACGCAAATGCCCAAACAAAAAGAAATCGCCACCAGTGCGGGCAGTTTGCCGCGCAAGCTAGTTGGCGTGGATACCATCATTCACACGCGCAGACCCGCGCATTGGGAAGATCTTACGGACGAAGAAGCCGCATGGCTGGATTTCTTGCGGAACGCAGGAAAGACCAGCGAACTGTCGCCGGAAGAAACAGCCAATAAAGCCATGGCGCTTTTAAAAGAAAAAGGCCGCTTTGAACGCCTTTTGAAAGTCGCCATTTCAGAGCCGCCGCGCTCCCGCGCCATTCTGGGGGCATTGGGGGATGAAATGGGCAAAAAACCTGCGATGCTTGCCAAGCTGCGCGATTCACTCAATCCGCTTTCGCGCTACGACTTCGGGCAATTCGCAGGGCTTTCGACCGCGCATAACTGGTATGCAAAGAAAAAATGAAACTATTTGAACATCCAGATTTTGAGCAAGCGATTTTGCAAGCAGAGCGGCATTTCAAAAATGTCGGGCTTCGCGCTGCCATCATCGAGAAAGATTACTACGTCACCGAAGCCTTGCGCTTGGTTTCCGCACTTGGCGACAAGGTAATTTTCAAGGGCGGCACAAGCCTGTCCAAAGGCTGGAATCTTATCAATCGTTTCTCCGAAGACATTGATATTTTCTACGCCACAGATTTATCCGGCAGACCATTGGACAGGGAACTGAAAGACTTGCGCGAGATTGTCGCCGAGCATCCGGCCTTGACGCATCTGACCGACGAAAGCCAGACCATCGGCGGTTTTGGCAGAAACGACCGCTTTGAATACCGCCAGATTTTCGGCGGCGCGGGCGAAGTCGCCAACCGCGTTTTGTTGGAGGCGGGAACGGCAAGCGGTCGCCAGCCCACGGAAATCCGTGAATTGCGCTCATACCTCGCGCAATTCTTGCAGGAAACGGGCGTGTCATTGGGTGCGGAAGATGAAAGCGCCTTTCCCATGCGCCTGTTGCATTTCCGGAGAACCTTTGTAGAAAAGCTGTTTGCTATTCACAGCAAAATCGAACTGATGAAGTCCAAAGGTCAGCCGCTTGGCTCTTATGCGCGGCACTACTACGACCTTTATCAGCTTTCGCAGCGGCCGGAGGTGACGGCTATGCTGGCTTCACCTGAATACGCGGAAATCAAAGAGGACTATGACCGTATCAGCCGCGAACACTTCGCCAAAAGCTACTTTTTCCCCGAAGGGATGAGTTTTGCCAACAGCGAAGCCCTTTACCCATCTGCCACGCTTGCCGCGACTATAGAGAAAGAATACGAAGCGCAGTGCAAACTGCTTTGCTATGGCGTGTATCCGTCATGGGCGGACGTGCGGACAAGGTTTGAAGAATTGAAGCCGAAATTGTGAAAACTATCTTTCCATTTTGATTCTTGTAGATTAGAAAAATCTTTTTTAACTAATGCCTTATCTAAGGTCGCAAGATGGGAAAAGGCTTTCAGAGTGATCCTAACCAATCCACTAAATCTGGTGCTGTATAATGGACGTGCTTCGGAACATCTGGAAGGTTATCTTTTCTGTATATTCGCAAGGATACAGTCGGTCAGAATATTCAGAAAACGTCTTGTGGTCACAGTACCCTCTTTTTTTGATTTTACGGTTTAGGCTGCATCGTTACTTTTTTTTTTAAGTTCACGCTCTACGCGACGGCGCAGCTGGTTAGTCACCGCCGTAAAGCCCATCTGCTTGCGAATATCAAAAACGGTTTGTTTAACGATAGCTCTGGTTTTCTCCGTGCCTTCGAGGATGATGTTCTCGATCAAGCCTGGCTGGCTTTCGTATTCTGCACGACGTTCACGCATAGGATTAAGCGCACTTTCAATAGCGTGATACAGCTTTTCCTTGACTTCGCCATCACCGACTTTTCCGGCCCGATAGCGTGTCTTCAAGTCTTCGACCTCGGCTTTATTGGCATTGAAAGCATCATGGTAAATGAATACGGGGTTGCCTTCAACCGTGCCAGGAATATCCGCATGAACGCGGTTTGGGTCGGTGTACATGGACTGTACTTTTTTCCGTACCGTAGCCGAGTCATCACTTAAGAAGATCGCGTTACTCAAGCTCTTGCTCATTTTAGCCTTGCCATCCGTACCAACCAAGGTCGGAACTTCACCAACAAGAGAATCCGGCTCTTGGAAATATTCACCATACAAATGGTTAAACCGACGCGCGATCTCTCTCGTGATCTCAACGTGGGCTAAGTTATCTTTACCGACTGGAACCATCGTTGCGCGGAGCGACAGAATATCCGCCGATTGCAGCACGGGATATCCCAAAAGCCCATAAGGCATTTCATCTTTATTGCTGTCACGCACCATGTCTTTCAGGCTTGGCAAGCGTTCCAGACGCGGGACCGTGACAAGGTTCTGAAAGAGCGTGTTGATCTCGCACACTTCCGGAATAGCGGATTGCAGATAAAAAGTAGAAATTGTCGGATCGATACCAGCCGCAATTGAATCCAAAACCATATCAATGGCGTTCTGGGTGGTATTAGCGATGTCCTCGCGGGTATTTTTAGTCGTCAACATATGCAGATCAGCAATGATGAGATATGTCTCAAAATCATGCTGCAATTTGACTCTGTTCTTCAATGTGCCGACATAATGGCCAAGATGCAGTTTTCCTGTTGGCCGATCACCCGTCAGCATTACCCGTTTATTAGGCATCCTCGTTCTCCAGTTCTTGTTCTTTTTGTTTTAGTTTTTGAATTTCTTCTTGTGGCAGATCATCGCCCATCGTTTCAAGAAAGGCGTGTATCCAGCCAATTTTTAAATGTGCAGGCGCACCCGTTGTCAGCATAAACCTTATATCTGTATCAATGGCGTAGCGGAAGGCAAGAATGGGATAGACGTGCGGGCGAGGTTTGAAGAATTGAAGCCGAAATTGTGAAAGCTTTCCTTCAAAATTGATTCTCGGCCATCATAAAAAATCTTGTTTTTAACCAATGACTTAGATACTCTATGAACGAGAGGACTGATGGAGGCTTACACAAACACGTTTTTTAGCGCAAAAATTAGCACAAATAATAAAACACGCTAAAAAATCTAATTAAATCAATAAATTAGAATGTGGCTAATCCGTCTCATAACCTGAAGGCCGCAGGTTCAAATCCTGCCCCCGCAACCAATTTATCAAGCAAAAACCCCTTTCCGATGGAAGGGGTTTTTGCTTTTTATCAGTTTGTACGGTTTGGGGCGGGGATGGCGGCGAGGGTCATTTCGACCATGCCGCGCAGCGTGTCGGGGGCGACGCCGCCGTTGACTTGCACGACCATGCCGTACATGACGGTGGCGACGAGGCAGGCGAGGTCGGCGGCGCTGGTGCCGAGGGGGAGGTCGCCCTCGGCGAGGGCTTTTTCGAAGCGTTGGCGCAGCATCCATTCAATCCGCGCGCGGCGGGAGGAGAGTTCTTGGCGCACGCCTTCTGCATCATCGCCGCAGACGAGGGCGGCTTGGACGTTGAGGCAGCCTTTTGCCCCTTTGCATTTGTTTGTTTCGATGACGCTGCCAAGCAGGCGCGCGACGGCTTCGCGTGCTGTTGGCGCGGCCAGCATGTTTTCCATCGCCTGCGACATTTTTTCGTTATAGCGTTCGAGCGCTTTTTGGAAGAGCTCTTCTTTATTGCCAAAGGCGGCATAAAGGCTCGGCCGGCTGATGCCCATGGCGGCGGTCAGGTCGGGCAGGGAGGCGGCCTCGTAGCCTTTTTGTTTGAAGACTTCGAGTGCTTTGTCGAGTGCGGCGTCTGCGTCAAACTCTCTCGGGCGGCCTGCGGACATGGGATGCTCCTTTTTATATCTATAAGTATATATTACGGTATATTCCTTCTTTTGTCTATGGTTTATAATATCGAGCGATATACATGCCTATTATGTTTTTGCAATTTAAAACAAATATTTAGTTTATTAATAGAGTAAATTTGTACTCATCGGTACTAATTTAGGTTGACCGATGGCGATTCTCCTGCGCATACTATACTTATCGGTACAAAATAAAGCCGTCGCCCCTAAGGGGAAGTAATAAAAGCCAGCCAAGGAGATTGTCATGTTCAGCCAGTTTGTGTCCTCTATCCGCCCCATGGTTTCGCCGGATGCCGCGCCCGCATCGCGCCGCCAGCATTTGCGCCGTCACGATGAGGCTGTGAAGGTTGTCCTTGCGGGCAGGTCGCTCGCCGTGCGCGACTGGAGCGAAGAGGGGCTGCGCTTCGATGCGCCGCACGATGACAATAGCGCAGGGATTTATTTCGACGCCCATCCGCTGCCTTCCATGAAAGCCGGTGATGTCGTCACGATTATGATGACGTTTCAGGTGATGGGGGAGGCTATCCGCGTGCCTGCCGATATACGCATCCTGCGCCGCGACGGCCGCGGCATCGTGGGCCGTTTTGTCGCCTTGAGCGGCGCGGCGCACCGCCAGTTCCTGCGCGCCAAAGACCTTTTGAATGCGGAAGCTTTTCTGGTTTCGCAGCAGCCCGCCGCTTTTAATGCCTGATTTAAATACCTCTTCAAACATAAGGAGATTTTCTATGCAGACCCATACCGAAACGCTTTATGACGCCATGTTCCGTGCGGCCAACCATTATTCCGTTCAAGGGACGGAAGACGGCCTGTCGGTTATTTTCAACAGCAGTGCCGCCGAATGGAAACGCGGTATCGCCGCGCCGCGCCGTATGCCGCGCCACTGATGGCGCAGGCGTGCGTTTTGCTCGTAATCTATTTTTAGGGAGACATAGCTATGACCGAATATCATTCCGCATCCTCTGCGCGTTCTGTTTCTGCATCTGATGCCGGCGCGGCATTGCTGCGTGTGACGCTGGGGCTTTTGCTTTTGTCGCACGGGCTTTTGAAAATTTATGTGTTCACCGTGCCGGGGACGGTGGCGTTTTTTAGCGGGCTTGGCTTGCCGCCGGTTGCCGCCTATCTGACCATATTTGGCGAAGTCGCGGGCGGACTGGCGCTGCTGTCGGGCGTTCTGACGCGGCTTGCGGCCGGGCTGAGCCTGCCTATTTTGCTGGGGGCAGTCTGGGCGCATAGCGCGAATGGCTGGGTTTTCAGCAATCAGGGGGGCGGTTGGGAATTTCCGGCTTTACTGGCGGCGCTCGCGGTTATTGTGGCTGTGCAGGGGGCGGGCGCCTTTGCGCTGGGGCCGGTTTTGTCCCGTTTGGGCAGGCTGGAGGCCGTGGTGCCGCTTTGGGCGCGTTAAACTATCTGTTAGGTCAAAAAAAGGGCGTGCAAGATGCGCGCCCTTTTTGATTTGTGCCGCCGGCGTGCTATGCTTTGCCCCTGTGCCATCGGGGGAAAAATGCCGAACCCATTCAAATCCTTTTTCGGATTTTCGGAAAAATACGTTCTGAACGAGACGCTGCCGTGGTTGCTGCTGCTGCTGGGGGCGACGTTGTTGTCTGTCGCGCCGCTTCTTTTTTTGTCTCAGGCGCCACTGATGAGCGATATAGAAATTGCGTCGCCGGCTTTTCCATCTGCGCCGCGTGTTAACAATATGCTGCTTTACCTTCATGTGTTGTTGGCAATTTTTCCGTTGGCGCTGGGGCCGTGGCTGTTTAACGCTCGTCTGCGCAAGGACAGGCCGCGCCTCCACCGGATTTTCGGCCAAGTCTATGTGGTGACATGCCTTATCAGCGCGGCGACAAGCTTTCCGTTGGCGCTGGCGCATCCATCGGGTACGGTGCCGCGTATCGGTTTTGGTTTTTTGGCGTTGGCCTGGTTTGGTTTCACGCTGCTGGCCTATGTGCGTGCACGGCAAAAAGATTTTCCGGGGCACCGTGTATGGATGTTGCGGAGTTATGCCTGCACTTATGCTTTCGTTAACGTCAAAATATATGGCTATTTATTGCAGACGGTTCATCCGCCGCCGCACCCGCTTTTGGTGAAAATACTGCAAAGCTGTTTCAGCTGGATGTCGAATTTGCTGCTGGTCGAGGTATATCTGGCCGCCACCACCTATCTGGGTGTCTATGTCGGGCGTAAACTTTTTTTGAAAAACCTGCGGCCGCTGCCGCTGCGTGCGCTGGCGCTGGTGGCGCTGTTCAGCGTATCGGTTTGGGTGTCACATGTTTATTTCCCTGTCGATATGGGGAAATATCATCTTGACGTGCGCAACCTCGTGCGTGACGGGGCGGAGGCGATGCCGATGATGCGCCCGTAAAGGCGCGCCACCGGCATCCCCGTTAGTTATAAAAACCGCACTGCGACAAAGGCAAAGAAAAAACCCGTGCCGTAAACTGCCATTGCAGCGCCCCATATCCACCATCCCGCTTTGCGCAGGCGCTGGCAAACCAGAGCCTGCGCGGGGTCTGCGGGGCAGGGCGCATTGCGGCTTTTCCACTGCGCAAATCCAGCCAGTAACAGCATGACGGCAGCGAGTGTGAAAACAGCACCTTTATGTGCCGACAGCCAGACAAGCTGCGGCAGGGTACTGACAAGCCCCGCCAGCGCCGCCCCCGCGCCAAGCGTGACGAACAGCGCAGGCAAGGCGCAGCACACAAGCGTGCCAAGACTTGTGAGCAGACTGAGCCCCGGCACCAACAGGTTTTTCTTGTTGACGGGCTGCATCATCATGCGTGCCCCGCTTTGCGCGTGATGGCGGAGATATTATATCCGGCATCCGTCACCAGCTTGTTTAGCTCGGCGTCTTCGATGTCTTTGCCGTTTTGCATGCTTATCAGGATGCGGCTTTCATCAAGGCTGACATCTATGCCCGCAACGTCGCTGCGTTTCATGAATATTTTTTCAAGCGTTCTTGCGCAAAAATCGCAGACAAGGCCGTTAACGCCGATTTCAATCAACGTGCCCGTCTGGTTGACGTGGCCTGCCTGCATTTTCTCAGGCGCGTCTGCGGTGTGGCTGGCATGGGCGGATGGCGGTGTGCCGAGCAGCAGGGCAAGGAGGGCGAAGGTATAGAATACGTTTACATGTAATTTTTTCATGATGTTTTGTCCTTGTGTATGTTTAAAACCGGATGGTCCAGTTGAAGGTAACGTCGCCGTGGTTGCTCACGCCCGCTTCGGCTAGATGGTCGCCTTTAAAAAGGCGTAGGGTCGGGGTAAAAGTGATTTCTTCCTGTGCCTCCGGCGTATGGCTGACCTGAAGAATGACCCAAGTATGCAAATCGCCGTAATCCCCGACATAGGGGGCGACCCCGATACGGGCTTTTTGCATGAAGCTGTCATGGATATCGTCGGCCCATAAATACCGGTTCTCATAGGCAGTATAAAACCGGCGATTTTCCCAATCAGCAGCCATGCCGATATAAGCGGCGGGCTGCCAGTCCGCATCATGGGGGGCTTTGTCACTATAGGCGGCGCCGATGCCGGATTGCAGGTAAAGATTGGCCTGACTGCCCGGATTGTTCCAGCGTTTGAGCAAATTATTGGCTTGCAGCGAATGCACCTGAAATTTGTCTTCGCGCCAGTATTCGACGTTGTAGCCGAGTGAAAACGCAGGCGTGAACGTGTAATTCAGATGAAACATATTCTGCTCGCCGTCATTCATGGTCATGAATGTCCAGCCGCCCGGATATGAAATAGGCCTTGCCTGTGCAGGCAGGACGATGCCCAGCATCAGGCACAGGGATAAAACCCCTGCGGTTATCGGTTGGGTTGTCATTGAAGACACTCCTTCTTGCAATAGAAAACGTGCGCGGAAATATCCGCGCCGATTAATAAAGAAGGGTCAGGCTTTTGGGGGAGGGGTTGGTAATTCGGGGGTGACGCCATGAAGGGGCGTATGGTGTGCGGTGGTGCCCGTTTTTCCCGAAATGTTAATGTACAACGCGGCCTGCGCAGGGAGTACGGGGGCCATGTGGCAATTCCCCATGCCGCAAGCGCAGGTATCGCCGCAGCAATCCGCACCGGTTTTGGCATCTTGCTTGGCGTGTTGTTGTTTTTCCTTCCCTGCTTGCGCGTGCATGGGGCAGGGCGGTTCTTGTACGTCTGCTGTTATTTCTATTTCAACGGTTGCGGCGGCTGTTTCCGCCGCGTGCGCGCACTTGTGGTCGCCGAGCGGCGCGAGCCCCGTCAGCATGCAAAAAATGGCGAAAACACCGATGGATTTTTTTATCTTACCCATTGTTCTATACTAGCATGCCTCCATATAACGTGGCAAAAACTGTGCAGTAAGTATTGAATTAAAAGGTGTTTTGTGGAAAAGCGGCTGTCAGAAAGCAGAATTTTGCAAATTATCTTGTGGGTTGCGGTGTTCGAAGCCGTATCCGCGGCTATCGGTTACATCACGCGGCCCGAGGTCGATGGGTGGTATGCGGCGCTGGCGCGGCCGTGGTTTACGCCGCCGAACTTTGTGTTTCCTGTGATGTGGACACTGCTTTATGCGCTTATCGCCGCTGCCGGATTTTATATATGGTCCGCGCGCGGTGTGGGCGGTGCAGCGGGAAAACGCCGCGTATATTTGTTCGCGCTTTATATGGCGCTGAACTGGAGCTGGAGTTTTATTTTCTTCACGGGCGGGCAGCTGCTCGCCGGCTTTATATGGATTATCGCCATGAATATCGTGACGGCGGTAATCTTGGCGCTTTGTTGGCGTGAGGTAAGGCGCGCGGCGCTTTTGTTGCTACCGCCTTTTGCCTGGACGCTTTTTGCTGCGGTGCTGAATGGCGCGTTCTGGTGGCTGAACCGCGGCGGTTAGCGCGCGTTATGCAAACATAATCCCCCATTGGAGGGCGGAGCCTCAGATTATATACTATCACCGTTCCACAGAAACGGGAGTTGCCACCATGGATGTCGCCAAGGTTTTCGGTCGCAAGACGGCTGCGGACATTAAAAAAGGCCTGCGCCAGCACAAAGTCGAATACGTCAAGGTCGGTGCATTCGATATCGACGGTATTTTGCGCGGCAAATATATGGCGGTCGATAAATTCATTTCTGCGCTCGATAGCGGATTCGGCTTTTGTGATGTCGTTTTCGGCTGGGATTCAAACGACCAGCTTTACGACAGTGCGACCTTCACCGGCTGGCACACGGCCTATCCGGATGCGGCGGCGCGGGTGGTGACGGAAAGCGTGCGTGCGCTGCCGTTCGAAAACAATGTGCCTTTTTTCATCGCCGAATTTGCAGGCAAGGCCGAAACCGTCTGTCCGCGCAATTTGCTGAAGCGTGTTTTGAAGCGCGCAGACGACATGGGCTATGGCGTCACCGCCGCCTGTGAATTTGAATTTTTTGTGTTCGAAGAAACGCCGCACAGCGTGCGCGAAAAAGGCTACCGCGGTCTAAAGCCCATCACGCCCGGCTATTTCGGCTATTCCGTTTTGCGCAATTCGGTGCATGCGGATTTTTACCATGAACTTCTGAATATGTGCAAAGACATGAATATCCCCATCGAGGGGCTGCACACTGAAACCGGCCCCGGCGTTTTAGAAGCCGCGCTGCTCTATGCCGATGCGCTGGAGGCCGCCGACCGCGCCGCACTGTTCAAAACCTTTACCAAGGTGCTGGCGCAAAAACGCGGGTGGATGGCGACGTTTATGGCCAAATGGTCAAACGACTGGCCGGGGCAGTCCGGCCATATCCATCTGTCGCTGCAAGACAAGAAAACGGGCAAGCCCGTTTTTCACGATGCCAAGAAAAAACACAATATGTCCGACAAAATGCGCTGGTTCGTGGGCGGGCAGCAGGCTTTGATGCCGGAGGTGCTGGCCATGGTCGCATCGACGGTCAACAGCTATAGCCGCTTGGTGCCGGGCTTCTGGGCGCCGACATCGGCGACATGGGGCGTTGAAAACCGCACCACGGCGCTGCGCGTTATTCCGGGCAGCGAAAAATCGCAGCGTGTTGAATACCGCATCGCGGCGGCGGACATCAACCCGTATATCGCGCTTGCTGCATCCATCGGCTCCGGCCTTTGGGGGATTGAGAACAAGATTGAACCCACTGAAATCGTAACGGGCAATGCCTACGACCAGACTTTCCCTGAAAAACTGTCGTTGCCGCAGACCTTGAGCGAAGCCGCAGGCCGCCTGCGCAAATCCAAGGCTGCAAACGAATTGTTCGGCAAGGATTTCGTGACGCATTACGCGCAATCGCGCGAATGGGAAGAGCGCGAATTCCGCAAAAACATCACCAGCTGGGAACTGTCCCGCTATTTCGAAATCATTTAAGGAGATAATCATGGCTCAAGCCGCCGCTAAAAATACAGACAACATACTGCGCACGGTATCGCCCGTGGATGGCAGCATTTTCGTCGAACGTCCGCTGCAAGGGGCGAAGGATATCGACACCGCGCTGGATAAGGCCAAAAAAGCGCAGCGCGCATGGCGTTTCGTGCCCATGGCCGACAAGCAGAAAATCATGCTGAAATTCATGGATGCGCTGGTCGCCAAGGCGCCGGAAATCGGCACGGAGCTGACATGGCAGATGGGCCGCCCCGTGCGCTACACCCCCGGCGAGATTACGGGCGCGATGTGCGAGCGTATCCGCTATATGGTCGAGCTGGCGCCCAAGGCGCTGGCAGATATCGTGCCCGAAGCGCGCGAGGGCTTTAAACGTTTTATTCGGCGCGAGCCCGTTGGCGTGGTCGCCATTATCGCCCCGTGGAATTATCCTTATCTGACGTCGGTGAATACGATTGTGCCGGCGCTGCTGGCGGGCAATGCGGTTGTGCTGAAACATTCTGCACAAACGCCGCTGTGCGCCGACCGTTTCGCCGCTGCGTTCAAAGAAGCCGGTTTGCCGGAGGGGTTGTTCCAGTTCCTCGACCTCAGCCATGAAGATGCCGAAAAGCTGATGGCCGATGCGCGGGTTGATTTCGTGAATTTTACGGGCGGCGTGCGCGCCGGCCATACAGTGCAGCGCGCTATCAGCAATAAATTCATCGTTGCAGGGCTGGAGCTGGGCGGTAAAGACCCTGCCTATGTCCGCCCTGATGCCAATTTGCACTACGCGATTGAAAATCTGGTCGATGGCGCGTTTTTTAACTCCGGCCAGTGCTGCTGCGGTATTGAACGCATTTATGTGCATGCCGACCTGTTCGACGATTTCGTCGAAGGGGCGGTGGAGCTGGCCAAGAAATACGTCCTCGGCAACCCGCTGGATGCGGCGACCACCCTCGGCCCGATGGTGCGCACGGCGGCGGCGGATTTCGTGCGTGCGCAAACAGCCGATGCTGTGGCGCAGGGCGCGAAGGCCTTGATTGACGAAAAGCTGTTCCCCGAAAGCCGCGCGGGCACGCCCTATCTGGCGCCGCAGGTTTTGGTGAACGTCACCCACAGCATGCGCGCGCAGCGCGAAGAAACCTTCGGTCCCACCGTCAATATCATGAAGGTATCGTCGGACGAAGAGGCGCTCAAGCTGATGAACGATAGCGATTTCGGGCTGACGGCATCTGTCTGGACGCAGGATATGGATGCGGCGGAAAATATCGGCAACCTGCTTGAAACGGGAACAGTTTTCATGAACCGCTGCGATTACGTTGACCCTGCGCTGCCGTGGACGGGCGTGAAGGATACGGGGCGCGGTGCGTCGTTGTCGGTGCTGTGCTTCGAAAGCCTGACGCGTCCGAAAGGTTTCCACTTGCGCCATAAAATCTAAGCGTTTTTAAAATCAGGAGTTTTTTTATGTCTGACAGCAAAATCCTTAAAGGTAACTGGAATTATCCGACGCGCGTTATTTTCGGCCCCGGTTCTATCGCGCGGTTGCCGGAATTTTGCCGCAGCCTTGGCATGAAAAAGCCGATTTTGATGACGGATGCGGGGTTGCAGGCGCATCCGATTACGCTGGGCGCGCTTAAAATCAACCGCGATGCAGGCATTGAAACGGCGCTGTTTGCGGATATCAAGCCGAACCCGACGGGCGCGAATGTCATGGCGGGTGTGGCCGCCTATAAGCAGGGCGGGCACGACGGCGTGATTGCTTTTGGTGGCGGCAGCGGGCTTGACGCGGCGAAGGCCGTGGCGCTGATGGTCGGGCAGGACCGCCCGCTGTGGGATTTCGTGGACGAGGGGGATAACTACCTCCGCGTGAATGAAAAAACCATGGCGCCGGTGATTGCCGTCCCGACAACGGCAGGCACGGGCAGCGAAGTTGGCCGCGCCAGCATCATCACCAACGAAGATACCCACGAAAAGAAAATCATTTTCCACCCGAAAATGCTGCCATCATTGGTCATTTCCGACCCTGAACTGACCGTCGGCCTGCCGCCGCATATCACGGCGGCGACGGGCGTTGACGCTTTCGTGCATTGCTTCGAAGCGTTCTGCGCGCCCGGCTTTCATCCGCTTGCGGACGGCATCGCGCTTGAAGGCATGCGCCTTGTCGCGGATTACCTGCCGCGTGCGTATGATGACGGCAAGGATATCGAGGCGCGCGCCCACATGCTGGCGGCCGCATCGATGGGGGCAGCTGCATTCCAGAAAGGCCTTGGCGGCGTGCATGCGCTGGCGCATCCCCTCGGCGGTCTGTATGACAAGCCGCACGGGCTTTTGAACGCCATCTTGCTGCCCTATGTCATGGTGCGCAACCGCGCGTTTATCGGGGAGCGGATGGATATTCTTGCGCGCGTGCTCAACCTGCCGGTGAAAACGTCAGGCTATGACGCCGTGCTGGCATGGGTGATGGATTTCAGGAAACGCCTTGGTATCGAAAACACGCTGGCCGCTATCGGCGTTCCGGACGACCGCGCGGATGTTGTCGGCCGCATGGCGACCGAAGATCCGTCCGCCGGCGGCAACCCCGTTCAACTGAGCGCGGAAGATTACACGCAAATCTTCATCAAGGCCTGCGCGGGCGACCTCACCGAAAACCGCGTGGCGGCTTAATCTTTGATGCCGAAATGCGCAGGCGCGGCGGCGGTAACGTCGAGGGGCGGCTGGTCTGCGTATAGCGGGATAACAATCCGCCGTGCATGCAGGTGGAGCAGGGGGAATTGCCCGCTGTCCGGTCTGTCCACATTTTCGCCATAAAGCCAGTCACCGACAATCGGGCAATCGATGGATTGCAGATGCACGCGTATCTGGTGCGTGCGTCCCGTCTGCGGTGTCATTTCGAGTAGCGCGCGGCCGTCTGCATAAGTTTCAAGAACTTTATATCCGGTGACGGCGCTTTGCGCTTCGGGGTCGTTGATGCCGCAGGGCTGCATGCTCCAGCCCTTGGGCAGTTTCACTTTGCGCAGGGGCGTGTCGATGATGCCTTCGGCTTTTTTCGGCGTGCGGCTGGCGACCGCCCAATAGGTTTTTTGTATCTGGCCTGATTCAAACAGTTTGCCCATACGGCGCAGCCCGCGGTCGTTGCGCCCCAGCACAAGGCAGCCGCTGGTGTCGCGGTCAAGCCGGTGGGCAAGGCGCGGCATTTCCTTGTACCCGAATTGCAGTTTTGGGAAATAATCTTCAAAGCTCGGCCCGCCTTTGGGGCCGGCGTGCACGGGGATATTCACGGGTTTGTCGATGACAATCACCAGCTGGTCGCGCAGCAGGATTCGCGACATCAGTTCGGCATCGTCCATTTCATATACGGGTACATGGTCCATGCCCCTGTTTTAGCGGCTTTTCGGGCGCTTGGCGAAGGCTTTTATCACATTGAAAATATTATGTATTGCGCTTGGGCGGTGGCTGCATTACAAAGACGCGGACAGAAATTTGGTAAAAAGACATGCTGACCATCGAAGACGAAATCGAACGCCGCCGCACCTTCGCCATCATCGCGCACCCTGACGCGGGTAAAACCACGCTGACGGAAAAACTGCTGCTGTTCGGCGGTGCCATCCAGATGGCGGGCGCGGTCAAGGCGCGCAAGGAAGCGCGCCACGCACGCTCCGACTGGATGAAGGTGGAGCAGGAGCGCGGGATTTCCGTGGTGTCCTCCGTCATGACTTTCGAATACGAAGGCATCAAATTCAACCTGCTGGACACGCCTGGCCACGAAGACTTTTCCGAAGATACCTACCGCACGCTGACGGCGGTCGATAGCGCCATCATGGTGATTGACGCGGCCAAGGGGATTGAAACCCAGACGCGCAAATTGTTCGAAGTCTGCCGCCTGCGCGATATGCCGATTACGACTTTCATCAACAAGCTCGACCGCGAAGGGCAGGACCCTTTCAACCTGCTGGATGAAATCGAACAGACGCTGGCGCTTGACGTGTCGCCGGCCAGCTGGCCGATTGGCATGGGGCGCGAATTCCTCGGCTGTTATGACCTTATCAACGACCAGCTGATTTTGATGTCGCGCAGCAAGGGCGAACGTCCTGACCAGGGGGAGCAGTGTCAGGGCATTGACGACCCGAAGCTGGATACGCTTTTGCCTGATTACGCTGTTAAAAAGCTGCGTGAAGACATCGCCATGGTACGCGGGCTTTGCAAGCCAATTGACCGCAAGGCCTATCTGGAAGGCACCATGACGCCGGTATTTTTCGGCTCCGCCGTCAATAATTTCGGCGTGCGTGAAATGCTGAACGGCCTGCGCACGCTTGCACCGCCGCCGCGCCCGCAGCCGACGGCCGAGCGCCTGATTGAACCCGGCGAGAAAAAAGTCACCGGTTTTGTGTTCAAAATTCAGGCGAACATGGACCCGAAACACCGCGACCGCATCGCCTTCACGCGCCTCAGCTCCGGCCATTTCAAGCGCGGCATGAAGCTGCAACATATCCGCAGCGGCAAGGCGATTACCGTGCATAACCCGCTTATCTTCTTCGCGCAGGAACGTGACGTGGCCGAAGATGCCTTCGCGGGTGATATCATTGGCATTCCGAACCACGGCAACCTGCGCATCGGCGATACGCTGACGGAGGGGGAGGTTCTTCACGCAACAGGTATCCCGAGCTTCGCGCCCGAGCATTTGCAGCGCGTGCGCCTTGATGACCCGCTGCGCGCCAAGCATCTGGGCGAGGCGCTGTTGCAGCTGGCGGAAGAGGGCGCGGCGCGTGTATTCAAACCGCGCATGGATTCCAGCTGGGTGGTCGGTGTCGTCGGCCCCTTGCAGTTCGACATTCTGGCCGACCGTATCCGCACCGAATACAACCTTCCCGTGCGGTTCGAACAGGCGGCGCTGCATACCGCGCGCTGGCTGGAAAGCGACAAGCGGGACAAGCTGGAGCAGTTCATTGACCAGAATCTGCCCAATATTGCCGAAGACCACGATGGCCAGCCGGTGTTTCTGGCGCGCAATGCCTGGCACCTCGACAATTCCAATGAAAACTGGCCGGATATCCGCTTCCTTGCGACCAAGGAGCAGGTGGTCGGGTAGATTTCTTTATCAACCGATAAATTTCTTATATAGGTAAAATCTTCTGTTTTCAGGGGGTTATGCCGCGCGCTTGAATTGAGGTGCTTTGATACCCCAATTTTGACGGAATTTCTTTGTTTGGCTGTCTGAATTCAGCTATGTTCGCTTACGATTTTTGTTGAAAAACAGATATAAAATCCAATATTAAAGCGGACTGAAAAGGTTCTCTTTTGCCTTCGCAAAGAGCAGGAGAAGGAATATGATTAAACTCGGAAAATTGACAGATTATGCCGTCGCCGTGATGGTGCAGCTTTCGCGCGAGGGCAATGGCGCCGCGCGCAGTGCCCATCAGCTGGCGGAGCGTACGAGCATTCCTGAACCGACGGTCGCGAAAGTTCTCAAAAAGCTCGCGCGTAAAAAACTCGTTGAATCCGTGCGCGGCGCGGCTGGCGGCTACCGCCTTGCGGCTGCGGCAGAAGAAACTTCCGTCTGCGACGTTATCGAGGCGCTGGACGGCCCTATCGCAATCGTTTCCTGCGCGGGGGCAAATGATGTTTGCCGCGCCGAGCCCAAATGCCCCGCCAAGGGCAAATGGTCACCCGTTAATCAGGCCATCCGCGCCGCGCTGCAGGCTGTGCGCCTGTCGGATATGGCGCGCACGTCCGGCTGCGGCCATGCGGGGCTGACCCAAATCACAGAAAGCAGAACGCATGCCGATTTCAAATGAAACCCGCCAGACCGTTGCGGAACTTGACCGCAAGTACGAGGCCGGATTCATCACCGACATCGAAACCGACCTTGCGCCCAAAGGTCTGAACGAAGACATCATCCGCCTGATTTCCTCCAAGAAGGGGGAGCCCGAATGGATGCTGGAACAGCGCCTGAAAGCCTATCGCCACTGGCTGACAATGCCGGAGCCGCAATGGGCAAAACTGCGCATTCCCGCTATCGATTATCAGGATGCCTATTACTACGCCGCGCCGAAAAACATCGACCGCCCCAAAAGCCTCGACGAGGTTGACCCGAAACTTCTTGAAACCTACAAGAAGCTTGGCATTCCGCTGCGTGAACAGGAAATGCTGGCGGGCGTGGCGGTTGACGCGGTTTTTGACAGCGTTTCTGTCGTGACGACTTTCCGCGAAAAGCTGCATAGCGCGGGCGTGATTTTCTGCTCCATTTCCGAAGCGGTGAAGGAATATCCGGAGCTTATCAAAAAATACATGGGCAGCGTCGTGCCCTATACCGATAACAAACACGCCTGCCTGAACGCCGCCGTCTTTACCGACGGCACGTTCGTGTATATCCCCGAAGGCGTGCGCTGCCCGATGGAGCTTTCGACCTATTTCCGCATCAACGAGGCGAAAACCGGCCAGTTCGAACGCACGCTGATTGTGGCGGAGAAGGGCTCTTACGTTTCCTATCTCGAAGGCTGCACCGCGCCCAAGCGCGACGAAAACCAGATGCACGCAGCCGTGGTCGAATTGATTGCGATGGACGATGCGGAAATTAAATACTCCACCGTCCAGAACTGGTATCCGGGTGACGAAGAAGGCCGCGGCGGCATTTACAACTTTGTGACCAAGCGCGGCATCTGCAAGGGCAAGCGCTCCAAAATTTCCTGGACGCAGGTAGAAACCGGCTCTGCCATTACATGGAAATATCCGTCGTGCATTTTGCTGGGCGATGACAGCGTGGGCGAATTTTATTCGGTCGCCATCACCAACAACCACCAGCAGGCCGATACCGGCACCAAGATGATACACATCGGCAAAAACACAAAATCGCGCATCGTGTCCAAGGGGATTTCGGCGGGCAAGTCCGATAATACCTACCGCGGCCTTGTGCGTATTTCTGGCAAGGCGGAAAAGGCGCGCAATTATACCCAGTGCGACAGCCTGCTGATTGGCCATACCTGCGGCGCGCATACCGTGCCCTATATCGAAAACCGCAGCCCGAGCGCGACGCTGGAGCATGAAGCGACCACGTCGAAGGTCAGCGAAGACCAGCTGTTTTACTGCCGCTCCCGCGGGATACCGGACGAAGAGGCGCTGACCCTTATCGTCAACGGTTTCTGCCGCGAAGTGCTGCAACATTTGCCGATGGAGTTTGCGGTTGAAGCGCAAAAACTCGTCGCGATTTCTTTGGAAGGAAGTGTGGGATAATGCTCAAGATTGAAAACCTTCATGCCACGGTTGCGGACCGTGAAGTGCTGAAAGGCCTGACGCTCGATATCAAACCGGGTGAGGTGCATGCCATCATGGGGCCGAACGGTTCGGGCAAATCGACGCTGTCTTATGTGCTGGCCGGCCGCGACGGCTATGACATTACCGAAGGCTCCATCAATTTCATGGGGCAGGACATCGGCGAGATGGAACCGGAAGAGCGCGCGGCGCTTGGTCTTTTTCTGGCGTTTCAGTACCCGGTCGAAATTCCGGGCGTGACAACCACCACGTTTTTGAAAACGGCGCTGAACGCTGTGCGCAAGGCGCGCGGCGAAAAAGAGCTCGACCCTGCAAGTTTCCTCAAACTGCAAAAACAAAAGCTGACCGAGCTTGGCATGGATGCGGATATGCTGAAGCGCGGCGTCAACGTCGGCTTTTCGGGCGGGGAGAAAAAGCGCAACGAAGTTTTGCAGCTGGCGATGCTGCAGCCGAAACTGGCTATTCTTGATGAAACCGACAGCGGTCTTGATATCGACGCGCTGAAAGTTGTGGCGGACGGCGTGAACGCGCTGCGTGCGCCTGACCGCTCTTTCCTGATTATCACGCACTACCAGCGTTTGCTGGATTACATCAAGCCGGACGTGGTGCATGTGCTGGCCAAGGGGAAAATCCAGAAAACCGGCGGGCCTGAACTGGCGCTGGAGCTGGAGCAAAAAGGTTATGCCGATTTCTATGACGAGGCCGCGTAAGCATGGCACAGGCTGCTGTACATAGTTTCAAAACCGAAACGCTTCAGCGCGAAGAGGCGATGCCTTGGCTTGCGCCTGCGGCGGTTCTCGGCGGCGATAATGCGCCCGCATGGATTGCCGCGCTGCGTGAAACAGGTGCGGCCAGTTTTGCCGCAACCGGCCTGCCGACGCCGGCGTGGGAAGGCTGGCAATATACCAACCTGCGCCCGCTGACGCCCGAAGCCTTTACGTTTGACGCGGCGGGCGATGTGGCGGCGCAAGACCTGCCTGCACCGCTGCTCAAAGACAGCCACCGTATCGTGCTGGTCAATGGCCGTTTGCGCCCTGACCTAGGCACGCCGCTGCCCGACGGTGTGAAGCTGACGCCGCTCATGGAAATTTCCGAGCCGGAAGAAGAACTGGCTACCGTCGGCAGTCTGGCGCAATCGCCGCTGCTCGCGCTTAACTGCGCCTATATGCGCGATGGTTTCGTGCTGGATATCGCGCCGCACCGCGACATTGCGCGCCCGATTGAAATTCTGTTCATGTCCGCGGGCAATAGCCCCGCGGTTTACCCGCGCGTGCTGTACCGTTTTGGCGAAAACAGCGGTGCGACGCTGCTGGAGCGTCATGCGGGAGAGGGCATGGCGCTGACGAATCTTTATGCCGGTATCGTGCTGAAAGCTGCCGCGCGCGGCCGTTATTACCGCTTTATCGACGAAAACGGCGATGCCGTGCATGTTAGTCGTACGGTGGCGCGTAGTCATAAATCGTCTGATTTTCAAGGGTTTAGTTCTGTTTCTGGCGTCGCAGCAGGGCGTCAGGAATTCGGATTGGAATTGCTGGATAGCGGGATTTCGAGTAGTATCGGCGGCGTATATATGCTCAAAGGTCGGCAGAGCCACGATTTTACAATTCTTGCAGATCATTTTGAAAAAGACGGAACGTCCGTCCAGCATTTCAAAGGAGTTATTGATGATCAAGCTCGTGCAGTATTCCAAGGGAAAATACATGTACATCGTCCTGCACAAAAAACAGATGGCTACCAATCTCATCATGCGTTACTGCTTTCAGACCAAGCCGAAGCTAGCGCAAAACCGGAACTAGAGATTTACGCCGACGACGTCAAATGCAGCCACGGCGCAACCGCCGGTATGCTGGATACAGACGCCCTGTTTTACCTGCAAAGCCGCGGCATTCCGGCAGCCGAGGCGAAGGCTTTGCTCGTCCATTCCTTCCTCTCTGAAACGCTTGAAAAAATCACCCGCGATGACGTGCGCGCGCTTTATGCTGCGCGCATTGCCGCGTGGCTGAACGCACCGGTGGAGGAGGCAGCCGCCTGATGAAACCCGCGCCCGACATCATTATCAGCGACATGTCGCAGATGAAGCCGACGCCGCGCCCCGTGGGCGCGCTGCGCGCGGACTTTCCTGCGCTGGCGCAAAAGGTGAATGGGCGTCCTGTGGCTTATCTCGACAGTGCTGCCAGCGCGCAAAAGCCGCAGGCCGTGATTGACGCGATGACGAAGGTCATGACGGAGCATTACGCCAACGTGCACCGCGGCGTTTATACTTTTGGCGCGAAAACCAGTGCTGCATACGAATCCGCGCGCGAAAAAACCGCCCGTTTTTTGAATGCTGCATCCGAAAAACAAATCGTTTTTACCCGCAACGCGACCGAAGCCATCAACCTTGTCGCCGCCACATGGGGCGAAACATTTTTGCAGGCGGGCGACGAGATTATCCTGACGGAGCTGGAACACCACGCCAATATTGTGCCATGGCACATGCTGCGCGTGCGCAAGGGCGTGGTTATCAAGGTTGTGCCCGTCCGCGCCGATGGCGCGCTGGATATGCAGGCGTTTGAATCACTGCTGTCGTCCAAAACAAAACTGCTGGCTGTCACGCACATGTCAAACGCGCTCGGCACCGTCAACCCTGTGGCCGATATGATTGCGAAAGCCCATGCGGCGGGGGCGAAGGTGCTGGTGGACGGCTCGCAGGCCGTGGTGCATCTGAATGTCGATGTGCAGGCGCTGGATGCGGATTTTTACGTCTTTACGGGGCATAAACTTTATGGCCCGTCGGGTATCGGTGTTCTCTATGGCAAGGCTGATATTCTGGCCGCCATGCCGCCGTATCAGGGCGGCGGGGAAATGATTGAAGACGTCACGTTCGAGCGTGTGACGTACAAAGAACCACCCTACAGGTTCGAAGCGGGCACGCCTGCAATTGTCGAGGCTATCGGTCTTGGCGCGGCCATCGACTGGCTGAACGGCATCGACAAAGACGCCGCGCTGGCGCATGAGGCGAAGCTGCTGGCGGAAGCCGAAGAAAAACTGCGTGCAATAGACGGTGTGCGGATTTTTTCGACCGCGCCGGAGCGTGCGAGCATCCTTTCGTTCGAGCTGACGGGCGTGCACCCGCACGACATGGCCACGGTTTTTGACCAGATGGGGCTTTGCGTGCGTGCAGGGCACCACTGCGCGCAGCCGTTGATGCGCAAACTGGGTGTGACGGCCACGGTGCGCGCGTCTTTCGCGCTTTATAATTCGATGGAAGATGTCGAGCGTCTGGCCGAAGCCATCCTCAAAGCGAAAAGGTTGTTTGAATGATGCAGCATGTCGCCGACGAAGAAATGCTCAGAAACGCCATGGGCGATGACGAGATGGAACAAATGATGCAGCCGCCTGACATCGAGGCGTCGCGGGAGCATCCTTTGTGGCCGAAAATTCAGGCCGCCCTGCGCGAAGTGTACGACCCCGAAATTCCGGTCAATATTTATGAACTTGGCCTGATTTACAAAGTCGATATCGCGGCGGAGACGAACAAGATTTACGTCGAAATGACGCTGACGTCACCAGCCTGCCCCGTGGCGGGCGAAATGCCGGGCATGGTCGAAAACGCCATCCGCACCGTGCAGGATGTGGGCGATGTGGCCGTCGATATTATCTGGGACCCGCCATGGGACCCGTCCAAAATGGCAGAAACCGCCAAACTGCAACTGAACATGTTCTGATTGAAAACTGACAACGCAACACCCAAATTAAATAAGACCCAAGGAGAAAAAACATGAACCAACTGATGACCCTGACCGAAAGCGCTGCAACCCATATCAAAAGCCTGATGGCAAACGCGCCCGAAGGTGAAAAATTCGAAGGCCTGCGCGTCGGCGTTACGGCCGCTGGCTGCTCCGGCCTCAGCTACAGCCTTGAATATGCGGCCCAGCCGAACCCGATGGATTTGCTGGTCGAAGACAAGGGCGTGAAGCTTTTCATCGACCCGCAGGCGCAGCTTTATATCGCAGGCATGGAAATGGACTACTTCGAAAACAAATTCGAAGCGGGTTTCATTTTCAACAACCCGAACGCGACCGGCCATTGCGGCTGCGGTAAATCGTTTAAAGTCTAATTCGGCTTTGCACGTTCAAAAAAGCGCGGGGCACAGGCTCCGCGCTTTTTTCCTGCGCTGCAAACGGATGGTAGCGGCAAGGATTGACACGCGGCGGCGGCGGGCGTAAAACGGCGAAGCTTTTGAAACAGGAGATTGCCATGAAAAAATCATTCAACGAGGCTGGCCGCTGGGCGGTTGTCACCGAAAACGCTTTCACTGCGGGTTGTCCCGAACGTGCCGCGCCGGAACTAGCGCGCCAGATTGAAGAGCGTATCCATACCGAAGGCATGGCCGCGCAGGCGCGCGTGGTGGATATCCTGCCGCAGCAGGGCATGGTTATTGTGGCCTGTGATGATGAATTCGGCACACGTCTGAACGACCTGCCGGGCGCCAGCTATGCGGAGAAGGCGAAACCTGCCGCGAAAAAATCCGGCATGCAGCCGAAGTAAACGGCGCAGAGAGTTTCGAGATAAAAAGCGCGGCTTTTATGCCGCGTTTTTTTTTATGCGTATTGCCCGGCAACCCAGCCCGAAGACCACGCCCACTGGAAATTATATCCGCCCAGCCAGCCCGTGACATCGACGACTTCGCCGATGAAATAAAGCCCGCTTTGCTTGGTGCTTTCCATGGTTTTGGACGACAGGCCGCGGGTATCGACGCCGCCGCGCGTGACTTCGGCGGTGCGGTATCCTTCGCTGCCTGTGGGGATGACCTGCCATTTCTGCAAACGCTCGGCGACGAGGGCGAGTTTTTTATCCGACAAATCCGCCATGGGTGCGTCGATGCCAAGGTCGGCGGCAATCCATTCCGCGACGCGCCGCGGCACAAGGGCAGAAAGGACGTTATGCAGCATCTGGCGCGGTTGTTCTTTGCGGCGGGTTTTCAGTGTATCCAAAAGCCCGTTCGTATCGGGCAGCAGGTTGACGGTGACCGCGTCGCCTTCCTGCCAATACGATGATATTTGCAAAACCGAAGGGCCGCTGAGCCCGCGGTGGGTGAAAAGCATCCCCTCGCGGAAGGTGGTTTTGCCGTGGCTGAGGGTGCTCGGGTCCACCGCGATGCCGGAGAGGGGCTTGGTTGCCGCCAGCATTTCCGGCGAAAACCTGAGCGGCACCAGCGCGGCGCGCGTGGGGATGATGTCATGCCCGAACTGCTGCGCCACGTCATAGCCAAAGCCTGTCGCGCCGATTTTGGGAATGGACAAGCCCCCCGTAGCGATAACGACGGATGAAGCGTTTAAATCGCCGCGGCTGGTTTTGAGCTGGAAACGGCTGCCGTCATGCGACAGCGCTTCCACCTTGGTTTCCATGGACAACAAAACGCCCGCGTTGTCCATTTCCGCCAGCATCATGTCGATGATTTGCTGCGAAGAGCCATCGCAAAACAGCTGGCCGAGCGTTTTTTCATGAAACGCAATGCCGTGCTGTTTAACCAGTTTGATGAAATCCTGCTGCGTATAGCGGCTGAGCGCGGATTTGCAAAAATGCGGATTGTCCGAAATAAATTGCGCGGGGGAGCAATGCAGATTTGTAAAATTGCACCGCCCGCCGCCGGATATGCGGATTTTCTCGCCGGGTGTTTGCATGTGGTCGATAACCACCACGCTGCGGTAACGTTTGCCCGCTTCGGCCGCACACATCATACCGGCGGCGCCGGCGCCGATGACGATAACGTCGTAGTCAAAGGACATGATGGTTTATTTCTTCCGCGGCGGCTTGAGTTTGAAGCGGTCGGGGTCGAAACCGTTTGAAATGCGGTCGAGGTCTTTTTCGACGGCCTTGCGCTCGGCGTCTTCCGCGGCTTTGCGTTCAATTTCACGCTGTGCCGCAACCTCGCGCAAGGAAAGGTTGAGAGCGATTTTGTGGTACCGCTCCGCCATAAAATGGTTTTCATCTGCGGCTTTTTTGTCGGCATGTTTTGCCGCTGTGCGGCCGAGGTTATCCTTGGCCAGCACATCCGCGCCCGCCGCAATGAGCAAATCGACATTGTCGTCGTCGCCTTCGATGGCGGCATGATGCAGCGGCGTCAGGCCTTTGATGTCTTTAATGTTCAAATCCGCCTTGCCTGCAATCAATTCCTTCAGCGTGTCTGTGTCAGAGTTTTTGGCGGCGTAGTGCAGGGCGGTCATTTTTTCCTGCGCCGATACGGCGTTGATATCCGCCCCCAGTTGCAAAAGAATTTTCACGGCATCGTCGGAGCGGTTGTCCGCCGCGACCATCAGCGGCGTGCGCCCATCGCTGTCGCGCGCAGACAAATCCGCCCCTGCGTCAACCAGCGCGGTCAGGTTTTCATGCTCGCTGCTTTCCAGCGCACGGAACAGTTCGCGCGTCATGGTTTTGTTAAAAGCGGAACGGGGCGTTTTGCGCGGCGCGGGCATGGGGGTAACTCCGTTGTCTATCAGATTTTGCGGGCAATCAGGCGAATGCCGGGTTTCAGCGAAAAGAAAAATTTTTCGACCTTGATGCTGTGTTTTTCCAGCAGAAGCGCAATGCCCTTTTTAGAAAAATAGGTGATATGCGACGGCGGATGCACAGTTTTGACGTTTGAAATGTCTTTGGGATAAGACCAGTGGTTGCCCTGCGGTGTTGTCAGGTAAAGAATGCCGCCGGAGGGCAGGATGTCGGCAATGGCTTTGACGAAAGTGTCGGGGTTCGGCACATGTTCGATGACTTCGCTAGTATAGACGATATCGGCTTTGTGGCCTTGCGCTGCGTAATCTTCGACAGAAATCGCATTGAAATGCGGGCCGTAGGCTTCGGCTGCGTATTTGACGGCTTCGGCATCGACGTCGATGCCGCGCGCGGCGAGGCCTTCGTTTAATGCGGCCTTGACGGTAAAGCCGCAGTTGCAGCCAACGTCGAGGAAGGATGACGCCTTGATGTATTTTTTGGCACGGCGGATACGCCCCGCCGCGCGGCGGATTTTCTTGGCTTCCTTCGGTTTGTAAAGGCGCGAGCCTTGGTAGGCCTGATAATAGGCGGTCAGCTCATCCGCTGTCGGGAACGGGTCAACTGTCACCGTTCCGCAGGACGTGCAGGACAGCAGCTTGTATCCGCTTTTCTCCCCGCGGGAGTGGGAGGGGTCGAGCGTGGCGAAACAGGCGCGGCAATAGGGGGCTTCTGTGGTTTGTTTCGGCGTGTGTGCAGTTTGTGCGGTGGCGGTCATGATGTGTTCGTGTCTTTCGGCTCTGCGCATTTTGTTAGGGGGTGGGCGGTTTATGACCGCGGTTGCCGCCGCCGAGGCGGAAGCGGTCGGGGTCTGGGTTTAGCTTGTCGAGTGCATCCATATCCTGCGAGAACTGCTCGGGTGAATAGGCGGGGGCTACAGGCGGCTGCATCTGCTGTTTTGCGGGCAGGCCGTTATTCATCAGCTGGAACAGATAGGTGGAGGTTTCGATGAAGCGGCGGCCTTCGCCGTTCCAGTCCTCGCCCGCGCGCTGCTGCGCGATAGCGGCGGGAGTGTGCCCGAAGGCATCGGTGCGGCGGAAATCGGCGCCGGCCTCGGCCAGTGCGGCGACAACGTCTTTCGCCCCCATGAAGGCTGCCAGTTGCAGGGCGGTCATGGATTGGCTGTCGGTTTTTTCCAGCTGTTCTGTGTATTCGAGGACAAGGCGCGTCATTTCCTCGCTCTTTTTATAGGCGGCCCAGTGAAGAGCGGTATAGCCGGCCTGTCCGCCGTGAATATCCGCATCTGCGCCCGCATCGAGCAGGAAGCGCGCCGCCGTCAATTTGCCGCCAAGAATGGCTGTGTGCAGCAAGGTCTGGCCGTGTTCGTTACGCATATCGATATCCGCGCCATCGGTCATGAAAAAGCGCAGGTTATTCAGGTCTTCATCCTGAACAGCCTTGAATACGTCCTTGGCGGCTTCGGGGTCCGAATACTTTATAAACATTGGTTTTCCTGTGTAATCACAGGGTAGAGGGGCGGGGGTGTTACGTCAACAGGAAAGGCCCGGTTTTGCAACCGGGCCTTGCTGTGCCTCCTTGCGGAGAAAGTCTTTTGTGCCTTATGCCGCAGCGATAGCAGAGGGCTGCAGGGTAGCCGCGCGGCGTGCGGTCGGCTCAATCGCTTCACGGCCAGTTTCAACGCGGGCAACGATAGCCGCACCGTATGCTTTTGCTTCGCTGGTTTTGTCGAAATCGAATTTGTTCAACGTCATGGCCGCACCTCGTTTAAAAGTGTTGTTCTTTTTGTTTGTTGGGGTCTCTAGCTTCTTTGGAGGAAATTAAATTGCCCTACAGCTTTAGAATGCGAAATAAAGAGAAGGTTGTCAAACGCGATAAGCCATAATGCCTGTGGATGAAGTTAATTTATTCTTAAATATGAAGGTATTATAAAAACTTATTCACAGGCTTTTCGCCCATAAAAAAACGCCCCCGGAGGGGCGCTTTTGTGAATGATTCTCATTCGAATCTGGCCGAATCGCTACGAATCGAAAGGGGAGAGCCCTTATTTTTTCCAGCAAATCCGCGGCTTTTGGCCGATGGCATGTTTAGCCGTTGGCCGGCGCCTCGTGTTTCGGGCCGCCACGTTCCATGCTGGCGTTTGCGGAAAGTTCGGCGATGCTTGCGCCGCCGATACGGAAATTAATCTGTGCCTTGATTTCGCGTGCTTCAGTCAGAGCAGAGAAGCCTTCGATTGCTTTCAAAACCATGTGTCCCACCCTTTATTTGCGTTTTTCTTGCTTCAAGTACAATTCTAATGACTCATCGTGACCCATTTTTCTTAATTCGTCAAGAAAATTGTATTCCATAAAGGTAGAGATGTCATTGAGTTCGCAGGCTACGGTACACATGTACCACAGTTTATCTTCATGCTTCGCCATGCTGATTTTCATGTGCTCTTCCAGCGGGGCTTGCAGGTGCGGGTTTTTAATGCCCGCGCTTTCCTGCTGCGCTTCACGCAGAATGCCCGCCAGCATCAGCACGAAGCGGCTGGGGGATACCGGATTGTTACGGTTGAAGCCGATATAGGCAAGTTTCGGTTCAGGCAGATACGTCGTCGGTTGCGGCGTGGACATGATGCGCAGCGCGATGTTGTTGATGCGTACGAAATCGACCAGCTGCTGTCCGTGCGCGCTGTGGTTCAGGATATCAAGCGCGGTGGAAACCATGACCTCGTCGCTGGGCAGGGGCTGGCCGGGTTTAAGAAGGTCGTTCAGCTTCTGGGCTTCTGGTGTCATGACAGTCTGTCCTTAAATGCGCGCCGAATATATGCGCTACGCTGCGGCGCCTTATGCTTCCAGCCAGCCTTGACTGTAGGGGCTGTAGGGGAAATAGATACCGTTGAGCAGCAGGCTCTGGTCTTGAAACTCAATCTTGCCGTCGTTCTGCACAATGATGGTCGAAGAAATAAGGCCGCCGCCGTAGTAAAGCGTACCGGTCACGCGGAATGTATTCGCGGCCGCGTTTTGCGATACCTGCACGGGTTTGAAGCCGGAATAGACGCTCTCGCGCTGCTCTTTGGTAAGCGCGCTCAGGAACGGCAGTTTCTTCGGATCTTTGATAAGGAAGACGTCGCCTTCGCTACCCTGTACGTTGGTGAAGAAGAAGTCGAGATAGTTCACGACGTTCATCTCGTTCAGGCGCACGGGGTCTTTTTCGTTCGCGGTGTAAATCGGGTTTGCTGTACCGTCGAGCGTGATGAACTCGTTGCCGTCACTGAGATAGGTGAGGCTGAACGTCGGCATCGTCGCGTAGTTGATGAGACGGTAGAGTTTATACTTGTTGTAAAACGGCAAAGAGCGCCACGAAACTTCGGTCGCTTCTTTGGAGAATACGACGGCGTCGCGCGAACCACTCAGGCGGTTCAATACCTGATGCGCGTCGTCCCGATTCAATCTTGTCCAGAGTGGTTGCATGGTTCCCCTTTAACCGCGTTAAAGTATATCAATCTTGCGGGCAAAGAAATAGAGTTTCTTATATGATTTTGAAGTGAGTTCAGGAACTTGACCGTCCGCCTGTTCGTACGCCCTGCCGCTTTTTACGGAACGCTAGCTGCCGCCATCGTCCACCGCCGCCAGCGCCGCGCGTATGACATCCATGCCAGCCGCGGGTTTATACGCTTCACTGCTGAGGATTTGACGCCAGCGCCGTGCGCCGCCCATCCCCTGAAACAGGCCGAGGATGTGCCGGCTGATGTCCTTGAGCGGGGTTCCGTTCTGTAAATTCTTTTCCACATAGGGCATCAGGGCATCCACCACGCCGCGGCGGCTGCGCACATCGGTTGTACCGAAAACATCGCGTTCGACCTGCGCGAGGAAATAGGGATTCTGATAGGCCTCGCGCCCGACCATCACGCCGTCCAGATGCTGAAGCGCATCATTGATTTGCGCCGTCGTCTTGATACCGCCGTTCAGGATGATTTCCAGCTGCGGAAAATCCTGTTTCAGGCGATAAGCTGTTTCCCACTTCAGGGGCGGGATGGTGCGGTTTTCCGCCGGGCTCAGGCCGTTCAGCCATGCCTTGCGCGCATGGATAATAAAGGTGCGGCAGCCTTTTTCTGCAATCGGGCCGACGAAATCCAGCAGAAATTGATAGCTGTCCTGCTCGTCAATGCCAATGCGGGTTTTGACGGTGACAGGAATATCCACGGCCTGTTTCATCGCATCAATGCAATCGGCGACAAGCGCGGGGCTGGCCATCAGGCAGGCGCCGAACTGTCCGCGCTGGACGCGGTCGCTGGGGCATCCGCAGTTCAGGTTGATTTCGTCATAGCCGTATTCCGCGGCGATTTTCGCGCAGGTGGCCAAATCTTTGGGCTCCGACCCGCCGAGCTGTAGGGCGATGGGGTGTTCTTCGGGGCTGTAGTCCAGCACATGCAGTTTTTTGCCGTAGATAAGCGCGCCTGTCGTAATCATCACCGTATAAAGAAGCGCGTTCGGCGAAATCAGGCGCAGGAAATAACGGTCATGCCTGTCCGTCCAGCCCATCATGGGGGCGACGGATACCGTGCGGTCAACGCCATCGGGGCGGACGGGCGTGATACGGTTCACGGGCGCAATCGTGGCGCTATGGGCGGTTTGCGGGTTCATGCGGCGGTTTTTACATGATTATGGTTAAAAAGTCCAGAAAATGACAGCGGGGCAGCGCTGTATGTGACGCGTGGCGGCGCTAACATCTTCAAATCAGGGGGAAATTGCAAGTGTTTCGTGCTGCGGCGCGGCATCGGGCAGGCAGCGATAGGGGCGCAAGCCCTGAAAGCCGCGGGTTTTTTCGCATTTTGGCGAAAAAAGGTTTGAACAGGGGGGCTTTATGCTTATTCTCTCAGAACCATCCGATATCACGCGAAGTACAATGACAAGAACAAGAAAAATATCTGTTTTTTACCTGTTGGCTCTTTTTCTGCTGCTTCTGGCAGCGCCTGCCCTGAACGCCCATGCGGAAACTTCCGGCGAAGACGCTGCCGAAGCCATCGCGACCGCAGACGGCGGCGCGGGGGCTGAAAGCCTGCCTGTGCCGCGTTTCGTGTCGCTGGCGACGGGCGAGGTGAATTTGCGCACAGGGCCCGGTATGCGCTACCCCGTCAAGCTGGTCGTGCGCAAAAGCGGTCTGCCGGTCGAGGTGGTGCGTGAATTCGACGTCTGGCGTCAGGTGCGCGACATCGATGGCGACGATGGCTGGGTGCATAAAAGCATGCTGTCCGGCCGCCGCAGCGTGATTGTAAAGGCGCAGGTGCAAACGCTGCTGCGCAAGCCGGAGAGCAGCGCGAAGCCCGTTGCAAAGCTGGAGCCGGGCGTTGTCGCCCGCCTGCAAACCTGCAAGGACGGCTGGTGCGAAATCAACGCGAGCGGCTATGACGGCTGGATTAAAAAAGAAACCATCTGGGGCGTATATCCCGATGAAGCGTTCAAGGAGTAATCTCTTTTGACCACCGTGGATACGCAAGAAAAACTCAAAGAAGAAGCCAAGGCTATTCAGGCCAAGCTTGAAACCCTCATCAAGGAAGAGGATATCAAGCAGCGCATCGCGCGCACGGTTTGCATTTATGCCGGCATGATTACCGAGACGCTGCTTGAGTATGAAGAGCCCGATGTGGTGATGGAACAGGCGTTCCACCGCATCGCTGATTTGCTGCGCGCGGAACCCGCGGCGGGCGAAGACGACAGGGGGCTGATGCCGCTTGCGTATGACATCGACCACGACACCGAACTTGGCCGTCATCTGGCGCGCGGTGTGGCGAAGAAGCTGCCCAAGGGGCTCGACGACGTACATGAAATTGCCATCGCCCTTATCATCAAGGACTTTCCGGTTTGGGAAGAACAGGGGTATGGCCGCGATGAAACCCTGCGCCTTTTGATTGAAACCGTCATCATGGCCTTGACGTTTGAAATGGCAACGCAGGATTTCTGTGATTTGCTGATTGAAGAGTTTATCGCCGACGGTCACAGCCCCGCCGAAGGTATCGTCGCGATTGCGGCCGCTGCCGGCTATTACATGACCGCCGCCGATATGAAGATGGCGCTGCCCGAAGATGCGGAGCTGCAAATTACGAATGTCATGGTGCGGGAATCTCTGCGCCATGAAACGCCGGGCATCAAAAACTGGAAAACGCTGGCGGCGGCGAATGACGCCGAAAATCACGATATTCCAGAATATCTGGGCAAGCTGCGCCCGCAGGTAGAGGAGTTTTTCGAGCTTATCGGGCTTGAAAACCCGCTTGGCCGTGCGGTTGCGGTGGCCAAGGCCGTGGGCCGGATGGTTGCCGTAATCACTGTCGAAGATGTTGGACAGATACACCCAAGTATTGCAAAATCGCTGGCGAAAACCGGCATGATTCTGGGCGCACGCCACAGAGACGAGGCTCCGGCATAAGCCGCGGGCACGCAGAGTTCCGGTGAGATAACCCCGAAACCGGAGAGACGTTTTTAATGCAAAACACACAACGGCAAGTCGCGGAAGACAAGATGACCCATCAGCAAAAATCCAGCTATACCTATGACGATTTGATTGCCTGCGCGAAGGGCACGCTCTTCGGTCCCGGCAACGCCAAGCTGCCGCTGCCGCCGATGCTGATGTTCGACCGTATCACGCATGTCTCGCTCGAAGGCGG
>DDBY01000035.1 GCA_002334985.1 Micavibrio sp. UBA2020 | reverse complement strand
GGGCAAACTTTTTTGGCATGTGGAGCACATGCGCGGCGCTGCCTTAGTTTTTTGAAATTATTTATTCTTCTTTCGTCATACCGGCGCAGGCCGGTATCCACCTCAAGGCCGCGAGGCCTTGATTTATTACGGACACCACGCGCACTGGATACCGGCCTGCGCCGGTATGACAACGGTGGAAAGGATAAGGATAAGGATAAGGATAAAAATCAGAAATTGCGGATATCGCGCCAGACGCGGCGGCCGAGGGACATCAAACGCTGGCCGAGGTTTTTATCCGCGCCACGCATGAATGCATCCATCTGGTGTTCCTGATATCCGGCGCCGAACTTGTTCAAATGCTCTTTGTTCACGCCCGCGCGCAGGCCGGCGGATTGTTTGATGGGCTGGATAATACGGTCGGCATCCGCCCCCGTCCACGGACGGTACAAAACCAGATGCGGCACATGGATTTCCTGACGGTGATAGGAAATATGCCCCGCTTCGTCTTTTTTCATTTGCCAGACGGGCAGCGTCATTTCGCGCGGCTTGTTGGTGACGGCGGCGCAGGTTTCCCAAAAACGCGTGCGCGCTTCGGCCTTGGGCAATCCGGTCACGGCGGGCACATCGCCGAAGGCCTCCCAGAACATGTGGCGCAGCGGTTGATGCACTTCGTAGGCCTTTTCCCAGTACCGCACGTTTTTCACGGCGTTGAATACGGTGCTGAGGGTATTGAAAAGAATATCGCCCTTGCTGAGCGGCGCGGCCGCGCCTGCTTGCGCCCCTGATTGCGATTGCGCCGCACTCGCCGATTGTTCGCGCATGCGGGAGGTTTTCTTTTCGCGCATGTCTTTCGACGCGCCGTTCCATTCGTTGTCGGCATCGACCAGCAGTTGCACCGCAACTTCCTGCCCGTCATCGTCGAGCACGCGGATGATACCCGTGTTCCCCTCGCTGCACACATCGCCCGTGCCTTGGTTGGTGGCGGAAAGAATATCGTAAAGGCTGCCGGCCAGCGCGGGTTTTTGCTTGGCGTCGTAATACTGGTTTGAAAGCTCGATGCCCGGATAAATCGCCACCGTCAGCGGCAATTCGCGCCCGCCATGCTTGATTTTGTTATCGCCGTCTTCGAACCAGCCGAGCGGCTGGAGGATGCCCGGATTGATAAGGTCTTCGATATCCTGCGGGCCGATACGCACGACAACGCCGTGGCTGTTGAGGAACAAAAGGTCGTGGTGCGTGCCGCGGAAAATCTCCCCGTCCTTCGGTGCGGGCAGGCCGAGCTGTTCCAGCATCGCATGCACGCGCGTGGCATAAGGCTCGTCGTTCATATAATCGACAGTGCGGTAATCCTTGCGGATTTCCTTGCCGGTTTTGTGGTCGGTATAGCACCAGCCGTATTCGAATTTTCCCTGCGGCGCGTTTTCTGTGGACGGCGCGATTTTAATTTCGGCATCTTTGGGCAGGCTGCGCAGGCTGAGCGTGGCTTGCAGCACGCGGCGCACTTCACTCGGCACGCCCGCTTCCGCGCCAAATCCGGCTTCGCCGAAAATATCGTCTTCGGACAGCGTCTGCGGCGCGGCAGTTTCAACCGTGGCTTTATCAACCTTGCCCGTATCGACATAGGCGCGCGCCATGCGCATCATCGCGCTGTCGGCCGCGGGCGGCTTTTCTGTTTTTTCGGTTTTCGGGTCGTCGGTTGCCATAAGCGGATTCTAGCCTGAAATGATTAAACGAGGTTTAAACCCGCACAAACCCGCCCGCAGCGGCGCGGAGGTGCAAAATAAGCCAATGAAATCTTTTGGTTTTATATGGCTTGCCGAATCCGCGGGGCTTATGCTAAACAATGCATCCGATCAACCCCGATCGCGTATGGACACATAGCTCAGCGGTAGAGCACTATCTTGACATGGTAGGGGTCACAGGTTCAATCCCTGTTGTGTCCACCATTTTTAGTTAAAATACTCTATAAAACAAAAAAGGCTGCAATAGCGGCTGCCTGTCCTGCGTACCCATTCATAAAAATACAATGGATATAAGTAGAATGAATTTACACCCGAGCGGTCTATTCTTTTGTCTTTTTTTAAGCTTTTCAGCCCTCCCCACAGCCGCACAGACGGAAACAGATAATTTAGAAACAGCGGGCGCGGCACAAGAACAACAGGCAGACATCTCGTACCCCGACTGGTATGAAAAAATGCCCGAGGAGCAAAGAAAAAACCTCAAAAAACTTGTCGATACATATTGCCCCATGTTCGAAAGAAGCGGCACATCCATCCGCGAAGCGACAGACGCCGATATGGTGGATTGCAGCTATGTTCACGCCCGCTCCCCCGATAAAGAAATCAAGTCACGCTGCTACACAAAAACATATACGGACTTCACACAAAAGCCGCCCGCAAAGAAAACCCGTTTTTATACCTTGATAAAAGATGGCGGCGGAACCTGCCGCAGCGCGTCCGCCGTCGAACTCAGTCAACAGAACAGGGGAGAACCTCTCTATAAAGACATCGTGAATGCGCACCATTTATACCACTGGGGCAATGATGACGTCATCCTTGGCAACTTTGGCAAAAATCTTCTTGTCTCCGACTCTGCGCGTAAAAGCCTCCGTACAATTAACGACGATGGCATTTATGTTCTTTGCGGCATCGAAAGCCAGCTTCAAGGATGGAAAATAACAGGGCGGAGCCGTGGGGCAGTCTGCGAAAAATTCGCCAATGATGACTTTTCTTACCCAGAAGGCACGAAGCCGGAAAGCTTAACGCACGAACGGGAGCTCTATGGCGCCCCACTTCCTGCAGAAACACACATCACGAACCAAACGGACGTTGACATTGACCGTGACGGAAAGGCAGAAAAGCTGCTGACATTGTATTATTCGAGCGGTGCCGGATGCGGATGCGAATTTAAATACCTGTCATTGCCGCAGCAGCCAGAAAACATTGCCCTCAATGAAAAACTTAAAAGCCTCGCCGTAGAGCGTGACTGCAAGGGCAGCGCCGATTGGTCT
This sequence comes from Micavibrio sp. UBA2020, assembly GCA_002334985.1. Classification (GTDB taxonomy): domain Bacteria; phylum Pseudomonadota; class Alphaproteobacteria; order Micavibrionales; family UBA2020; genus UBA2020. The sequence continues at coordinate 2,052 of DDBY01000035.1, read as the reverse complement.
GTCATCGATATCGACGGGCAAGCATATATCGCGCAGAACGCAAAAAAGATGGCACCGCAAAATGCCGGGCGTATTGTCCGTGATGAAACAAAGCCGCGCGTCCTCTACGCATACAAAAATGGCGAATTCACGGAAATATGCCGCGCAAAACCGCTCACACGGCGCATACTTGACCACAAGGTGCTAAGTCCGGAAAAACTGATGTATCAGCCCATTCCCTGATTAGCGCATCAAACAAAAACCTGCCGCCCAATCTCGATGACGCGGCTGGCGGGCAGGCGGTAGTAGTCGGAGGGCTCCGTCGCGTGGCGGTGCATGAAGACGTAAATGAAATCCTGCCATGCGGGCAGGCCATAGCGCGGGTCGGGGCGCAGGGCGCGGCGGCTGAGGAATAGCGACGTGTCTTCCCAGTCGAAATGGATGTCTTTGTCCTGACGGCGGCTGAGGCGCAGCAATTCATGCTGCAAATCGATTTCATCCTTGAACCCGTAGCGGATAATCAAAAGCGTGAATTCGCTGTTCAGCACCTCGATATGGTCGCGCGATTCAGGCTCCACATACGGCACGCCTTCGATTTGCACGGACAGCAGCACGTTTTTACGGTGCAGCACTTTGTTGTGGTTGAGGTTCTGCACCAGCGATGCGGGCGTGACCTCGGCATTCGATGTCATGAAAAACGCCGTGCCATCGACCCGCGCCACATCCGGCCAGCGGGTTTTGTATTCACGCATGAATTTGCGCAGCTTGATGTCGCGCTTGATGGAGCGGCTGTTGATAATAAAACTGCCGCGCACCCATGTGACCATCATCAGCGTCAGCACGCAGGCGAACAAAACCGGCACCCAGCCGCCCGTCATGAACTTGGTCATGTTCGCGGCCAGAAATCCGCCTTCTATAACCAAAAACGGCCCGACGACCAGCGCGGTTTTCCACCATTTCCATTCCCACAGCTGCCAGATGACGAAAAACGCCATCACCGCATCCACAAACATCGCGCCTGTGACGCTGATGCCGTAGGTCGCGGCCAGGGCGCTTGACGACTGGAACGTCAGCACCAGCAAAATCGCCCCGACCATCAACAGGTAATTGATTTGCGGCATATAAATCTGCCCCGAATGGTCGGCCGATGTATGCAGAACCTTCAGCCGCGGCAAAAGGCCGAGGTTGATGGCCTGCCGCGTCAGCGAATAGGCGCCCGTAATCACCGCCTGACTGGCGATAATGGTGGCGCAGGTCGCGAGCAGCACCAGCGGCAGCTGGAAATCGGCGGAAACCATTTTGAAAAACGGGTTGTCCAGAGTCTCCGGATGCGCCAGCACCATCGCCCCCTGACCGAGGTAATTCAGCGTCAGCGCCGGAAACACAAACCAGCCCCATGCGCCCTGAATGGGCAGGCGGCCGAAATGGCCGAGGTCGGCATAAAGCGCCTCCGCCCCTGTCACGGCCAGAAAGACCGCACCCATCACAAACAGCGCGATGCCGGTATGGTTGAAAATGAATTGAAGGCCATACAGCGGATTGAACGACAACAGGATGTGGAAATCATCCGCGATATGCATCGCGCCCATGATGCCCAGCACGCCGAACCACACCACCATCACAGGGCCGAAAAGTTTGGATACCGTGCCCGTGCCGTGCGATTGAAACAGGAAAAGCCCCAGCAAGATGACAATCGTAATCGGCATGACCAGCGCATCTGCGCCGGGCGCCACGGTTTTAATCCCCTCCACCGCCGAAATGACGGAAATGGCGGGCGTTATCATGGAATCCGCATAAAACAGCGCCGCGCCCAGAATACCCAGATACAAAAACACCGTGGTGTTTTTGTATATCACCCGCCGCGCCAGCGCCATGAGCGCCAGTGTGCCGCCTTCGCCTTTGTTATCGATACGCAAAAGGATGGAAACGTATTTGCACGTCACAATCAAAATCATCGACCAGAGGATGAGCGAGAGAATGCCAAGGATACTGGCACGGTCAATGCCACCCTCGGCTTCGTGTATGACATGCAGCGCTTCGCGGAAGGCATAAAGCGGGCTGGTGCCGATGTCG
>DDBY01000225.1 GCA_002334985.1 Micavibrio sp. UBA2020 | reverse complement strand
ATTGCCGAAGTGGGCGAGAAAGTGCGTAATCTTTCCAAAGAAGACCGCCGCGATGATAATATTTTGTCCGAAGCCATCCGCGTGACAGCGCGCCGTTTCTTTGCCGAACGTTTTGACCGTAAGCCGCAAACGCGCGTGCATCTGGTGCGGGTGTAATGTCATGTCCCTGCTGTATGCTTTTTTTATCTATCTGCTGATTTGGTGGGTGCTGCTGTTCACCATACTGCCGCTGGGGGTAGAGCGTCACGCCGAAGACGGCAAGGGGTTTGACAGCGGGGCACCCAAATTCGCGAATATCCGCAAAAAACTTATCTGGAACACCATCCTTTCCGCCGTGGTGCTGGCGATTATATGGGTTTTGGTTGAAATCGATGTCATTCGCTGGCGTGAATGGTTTGATGCGGGAGGAACACCATGAGATTTTTTGTTTTTGCTGTCGCCGTGTTTTTCAGCGCGCCTGCATTTGCGCAGACAGTGGTGCTGGACGATGCCGCTTGCCGCGCGATAACGGCGCATGTGCCGGACAGCGGCGTTGAATATCAGCCGGGCGTCGATGTGCACGGCAAGCCGGTTGTCGAGGCTGACCTGAACCCGTCGCCCATTAAAATGCCCGAAACCATCCGCTTTACAATCACGGTTGATACCATGAAATACGCCGGCATTGCCGTGCCAGCGGGTGTCGAGGGTAAAGCCGCGATAGGCGAAGTGGAAATTGGCAAGGACGGGCGCATGCTGTTCAACGGCGCGCCGATGGAAGGCGAGGCAGAAGCTGCCTTGCGTGCCCTTTGCAAAGACAAAACGCCTGAAAAACAAGGGTATAACCGGCAAAACGGCGGGCTTCTAAAATACCCCGCCGATGCTTATAATCGCTAGGTTTCATTATTTACCGCAAACGGACGTACATCATGGCTGAAGCAGCGCAAAAACCGAAAAATTCCAAAACCGCTATCACCCCCACGCGGGAAGAAAACTTCCCCGAATGGTACCAGCAGGTCATCAAGGCCGCTGACATGGCTGAAAACGCGCCGGTGCGCGGCTGCATGATTATTAAACCGTATGGCTTCGCCATGTGGGAAAACGTGCAAAAGCATCTGGATGTACTGATTAAAAACGAAGATGTGCAGAACGCGTATTTCCCGCTGCTTATCCCCATGAGCTATATCGCGCGCGAGGCGGAACATATTGACGGTTTCGCCAAGGAATGTGCGGTTGTGACGCATCACCGCCTGTCGATAGATGAAAAAACCGGCCAGCTGGGCCCCGACAAGGATTCCGTTTTGAGCGAGCCGATGATTATCCGCCCGACGTCGGAAACCATCATTGGCGAGTCCATGAAAAACTGGGTGCAATCGTACCGCGACTTGCCGCTGAAGCTGAACCAGTGGTGCAATATCATGCGTTGGGAAATGCGCCCGCGTATTTTTCTGCGTACGGCCGAATTCCTGTGGCAGGAAGGGCATAACGCCTTCGCCACGGCGGAAGAGGCCGATGCCGATGCCCGCCGTATGCTGGATGTTTATAACAACATGTTCGAAAACTATCTGGCGATTGCGACCATTCCGGGCGCGAAAACGCCGGATGAGCGTTTCCCCGGCGCGATTGAAACCTACACGCTTGAAACGTTCATGCAGGATGGCAAGGCGCTGCAGGGCTGCACGTCGCATAACCTTGGGCAGACGTTTGCGCGCTCCTGCGATATCAAATATCTGGATAAAGACGGCGCGCAAAAGCTGGCATGGACGACGTCGTGGGGCTTTACCACCCGCACGATTGGTGCATCCATCATGGTGCATGCTGACGATGACGGTATGGTCATGGCGCCGATGGTGGCGCCGCATCAGGTCGTTATTCTGCCCTTTATCAACGACGATGCCGACCGCGCTAAAATCCTCGAAGCTTGCGACAACGTTAAACGCATGTTGCACGCGGCCGGTATCAGCGCGCGCGTGGATGCGTCCGAAGCCCGCAGTTCAGATAAAATGTGGACGGCGATTAAAAAGGGCGTCCCCGTACGTCTTGAAATCGGCGCGCGTGAACTGGCCGAGGGGCAGGTGGTTTTCACCCGCCGCGACCTTGGCAAAGACGGCAAGATGAAAGTTTCCATCGACGCTTGCGCGGCCGAAATCGGCAAGGCGCTGCAACAAATGCAAAAAGATTTGCTGGAGCGTTCACGTGCGCGTTTGCAGGCGCAAATCACGGATGTCAAAACGCTCAAGGACGTGCGCGATTATTATGCGGCGGACAAGACGGGCGGCTTGCGTCTTGATTATGCGTTGGTCAAGGATTCTGCGGAATTTGCGGCCATCGCCAAGGAATACGCGGTGACCACGCGCTGCTTGCCGTTTGCGGATGGCGGCGAAAAAGTGATTGTGGCGAAATCTTACTAATGCCGCTTGCGTTTCGCCAGATTGCCGTTGATACGCCAGACCATGCCGCCATGCTGGCGCTGCGGGAGCGTATCCTGCGCAAACCCATCGGCTTGAGCGTCACGCTTGAGGAAATCGCGCGCGACAGCGGCGATTACCTGCTGGGCGGTTTTGAGGGCGATAACATCGTTTGCTGCCTGATTTTGCAAAAAAGCGATGGCGGTTGGATAAAAATGCGGCAGGTCGCCGTCGATAACGGGCGGCAGGGGCAGGGCATCGGGGCGCAGATGCTGCGCGCGGCGCTTGATGTTCTGCGTGGCTGGGGCACGGCCAATGTTTATTGCCATGCCCGCGAAACGGCGCGCGATTTTTACCTGCAAAACGGCTGGGTCGTCACCAGCGATACTTTTGACGAAAACGGCATTCCGCATTGCCGTATGGAATTTACTCTGGATAAGGCGCAATAGGCATCATGTCTCTCGCATTCGAAAAAATGGTGGCGGGGCGCTATTTGCGCTCCAAACGCAAAGAGGGGTTTATCTCCGTCATTGCAGGGTTTTCGTTCCTCGGCATCATGCTTGGTGTGGCGACGCTGATTATTGTCATGTCAGTCATGAACGGTTTTCGGGCGGAGCTGATTGGCCGTATCCTCGGCCTTAACGGCCACATGAATGTTTTCAGCTATAGCGGCTCTATTGTGACGTATGAACCGCTGATGGTGCGTCTGCAAAAAGTGCCTGGTATTACAAGTGCTGCGCCCGCCATCGAAGGGCAGGCGCTTGCGAAAATGGGCGACAACGCGCTCGGCATGGTTGTGCGCGGCATGCGGGCGGAGGATTTTGCCGTCCGTCCCATTTTGTCCGGCGCTATCGTGGACAGGCTGGAGGGGGACGATTATTTCGGCGGCGATAACATCGCCATCGGCAAAGGGCTTGCAGAGCGTTATCGCCTGCGTCCGGGCAGCCGGATTTTCATGGTCTCGTCCAAAAGCCGCACAACGCCCTTTGGCAGCATGCCAATTCAGGCGGCATTTATCGTGGGCGCGATTTTTGATGCGGGCATGTATGAATATAACAACAGTTTTGCCTATATGCCGCTTGAAACCGCACAGAAATTTTTCAACATGGGTGACGGCGTGGGGTCGGTTGAGGTGATGACGGATAACCCGTCGCACATCCGCCAGATACGCGCGGCGGTTGAAAATGAATTGCAGGGCGAATTCGCGGTGACGGACTGGCAGGACAGCAACGCGAGTTTTTATAACGCGCTGCAGGTGGAGCGCAACGTCATGTTCCTTATCCTGACGCTGATTATCCTTGTGGCTGCATTCAATATTATCTCCAGCCTTATCATGCTGGTGAAGGACAAAGGGCGTGATATCGCCATTCTGCGCACCATGGGCGCGACGAAGGGGATGATTATCCGTATTTTCTTTTTTACGGGCGCAACCATTGGTGTTGTCGGCACGATGGCAGGTGCGGTTTTGGGCATTGCTTTTGCCAGCAATATCGAAAGCATCCGCCGCTGGCTGGAGGGGCTGACCAATACCAACCTGTTTTCGGACGAGATTTATTTTCTATCCAAATTGCCCGCGCAGCTGAATGCCGGCGATGTGCTGGTGACGGTGGGTATGGCGCTGTTTTTATCCTTTGCCGCGACGATATACCCGGCATGGCGCGCGGCAAGGCTTGACCCGGTGGAGGGACTGCGCCGTGAATAATACATCGCAAAGTCAAAGCGTCCTGAAACTTGAAAATGTCGTGCGCAGCTTTACGCAGGGCGGGCAGACGCTGGATATTCTGCGCGGGGTGAATGTCGATTTGCGCCGTGGTGAAATTGTTGCTCTGCTGGGGCCCAGCGGTTCGGGCAAAACGACCATGCTCCAAATCGCAGGGCTTCTGGAGCCGCCGACCAGCGGCAAGGTCTTTGTGGGCGGCATCGCCGCAACCGATACGTCGGACGAGGCGCGCACAACCATGCGCCGCGACCAGATTGGATTCGTATATCAATTTCACCACCTGCTGCCGGATTTTACCGCGCTTGAAAACCTGATGTTGCCGCAATATATCGCGGGCAAGGACAAGGCGGCGGCGCGGGAGCGGGCGCAGCATCTGCTCTCCCTCGTCGGGCTTGAAAAACGTATGGGGCATTTCCCGTCGCAATTGTCGGGCGGGGAGCAGCAGCGCGTTGCCATCGCGCGCGGTCTTGTGAATCATCCGGCGCTTTTGCTGGCGGACGAGCCGACAGGTAACCTCGACCCCAAAACCGCCGACGAGGTTTTCGGTATTCTGGTGCAGACCATCCGCAGCGAAAATATCGGCGCGCTGGTGGTTACGCACAACCACGATTTGGCCGCACGCATGGACCGCGTGCTGGAGCTTAAAGACGGCTGCGTCTAACGCCGGCTTTATTTCAATTTGGGATGGCGGGGTTTCGGCAGCGGAATTGTTTCGCGGGCAGGCACGTCGTATTGACGCAGTTCTTGCAGCGCGCCCGTTGCGGCGGCGGTGATGATTACCGTTTCGACAAATTCAAGGCGGTCTTCGTCTTTGCTGAGGTCGTAGCGGTGGAACATGCTTTCGCCGCTTTTGCCCGACGGGTTCCAGAAGGTTTTACTATCAAGATAGGTCGGGTTGCTGCGCGGCTTGTTAATATTCTCGCCATAACAATCAATCACGCTGTCGGGCAGCACGCGCACCAGAATGCGGGCATCGTCGATGCTGAGAATGGCATAGTGCGCCAGCGGCGGCTGTTCGCTGCTGCCCTCCTTGATAAGGCGGAGTTCGCGCAGGGTATTGAAATTGGCTTGCTCGAGCCCTATCTGCCGCAGGCCCGCTTCCTGACACATCGTTACCAGCGCGTTCAGCGCGGTGAGAGTTGGGGCAAAGGCCTGTTTTTCCGCGCGCGCGGCGGCGGCCAGCGCACTGAATGTATCGGCGATGTTTTTATGTGTCAGCTCTTTGAGCGCCGGGGTATCCGGCTCTTCGGCGGCGACCGTTTCGGCGGCAGGGGCGGTGGCTTCTTTTTTCTTCGCTTTCTTATCGGCAGGCGCAGGGGCGGCGGGGGCTGAACCGAAGCCCCAGTCTTCTTCCTTCGCTGTGTGATGTTTGCCCATCATGGCCGTTAACCCGCTGATTTTTTTGATGGCTGATAATAACCACATGCCTTTGTTATGTCAACAGGCGGTTTTGGACAGAAAGTGATTGAAATTCAATGCCTTTGGTGTGAAAACAAGGGTATGTCACAGCCCTACGCACCCTTTGTTCACCTGCGTGTCCATTCGGCCTATTCGCTGGCCGAGGGGGCGATACGCATCAAAGACCTCGTGCCGCTGGCGCGTAAATTGAACATGCCGGCTGTGGCCGTGACGGACAGCGGCAACCTGTTCGGCGCGGTTGAATTTTCGCTGACGGCGGCAAAGGCGGGGGTGCAGCCCATCGTCGGTTGCCAGTTCTATATCGAAAAGCCGGAACAGACGACGCAGAAAAACCGCAAATGCGAAATGCCGGACCAAATCGTGCTGCTCGCGCAGAGTCATGCGGGATACCTGAACCTTGTGAAACTGTCGAGCGAGGCGTTTTTACACCCGCTGCCCCACACCGAAAAGCCTGCGCTGACGTGGGAAGCATTGGCCGCGCATAGCGGCGGGCTTATCTGCCTGACGGGCGGGGCGAAGGGCAGCCTTGCGCGCATGATTACCGAAAACCGCGCGGCGGAGGCAGACAAGCTGCTTGTGCAAATGCAGGGCATGTTTGAAGACCGCCTGTATATCGAGCTGGAGCGTCACGGCACGGCGGAGGAAGTCGCGGTTGAAGACGGGCTTCTGGATTTGGCCTATGCGCGAAATGTGCCGATTGTGGCGACAAATAACTGCTATTTCGATGACCCGTCGATGTACGAGGCGCATGACGCGCTGATGTGCATTGCCGAAAGCGCCTATGTGCAGGACGACAACCGCCGCAAAGTAACGCCGGAGCATTATTTCAAATCCGCCGAGCAAATGGCGGAGCTGTTCAAAGACCTGCCCGAAGCCATCGAGAATACGGTGCATATCGCGCGCCGCTGCGCCTTCATGCTCAAGGAAGAAAAGCCCTTTTTGCCGCGTTTCCCGACGCCGGAGGGGCAAAGCGAAGCGGATGCGCTGCGCGACCTCTCGGAAAAAGGGCTGACGTGGCGGCTTGAAAATTACGTTTTTCAACCCGGTTGGGACGAAGCCAAACGCGCGGAAGTGCGCAAGGAATATTTCGACCGTCTGAACTATGAACTCGGCGTCATTATCGATATGGGCTTCCCCGGATACTTCCTTATCGTATCGGATTTTATCCAATGGGCGAAAGACCACGATATTCCGGTTGGCCCCGGGCGCGGTTCGGGCGCGGGCTCTGTCGTTGCATGGGCAACCAAAATTACCGACTTGGACCCCATCGCTATGAAACTGCTGTTCGAGCGTTTCTTGAACCCCGAACGCGTATCCATGCCCGACTTTGACGTGGATTTCTGTCAGGAACGCCGCGACGAAGTTATTACTTATGTGCGCCACAAATACGGCACGGACAGCGTGGCGCAGATTATTACATTCGGTAAGCTGCAGGCGCGCGCCGTGGTGCGCGACGTCGGGCGTGTTTTGCAAATGCCTTACGGGCAGGTCGATAAAATCGCGAAGCTGGTGCCGCAAAACCCCGCGAACCCCATCAGCCTTGGCGAAGCGCTTGAGAGCGAGCCGCTGCTGCGCGAGGCGCGCGACAGCGACGAACAGGTAGGCAAGCTCATCGACGTCGCGCTCAAGCTGGAGGGGCTGTACCGTCATGCCTCCACCCACGCGGCGGGTGTAGTGATGGGGGATAAGCCGCTCGACCAGCTGGTGCCGGTTTACCGCGACCCCGGCGCCGATGCGCCCGCAACGCAGTTCAACATGAAAGACGTCGAGAAAATCGGCTTTGTGAAGTTCGACTTCCTTGGTCTTAAAACGCTTGATGTTATTCAGGAAGCCATCCGCCTTATCAAACAAACGACGGGGCTGGAGCTCGACCCGCTGAAATTCCCGCTCGAAGACCCAGATACCTACAAGCTGCTGGCGCGCGGGGATTGCGCCGCCGTCTTCCAGCTCGAGAGTGCGGGCATGCGCGACTTGTGCCGCCAGATGAACGTCAAGAACTTCGAAGAAGTGTCGGCTATCGTCGCCCTGTTCCGACCGGGGCCGATGGAAAACATCCCGAAATACCTTGCGAACCTGAAGGGGAGCGAGGAAATTGACTACATGCACCCGCTCCTGAAGCCGGTGACCGAAGACACCTACGGCGTCATGATTTATCAGGAACAGGTCATGCAGGCGGCGCAGGTGCTTGCGGGCTATACGCTCGGCGGTGCCGACCTTTTGCGCCGCGCGATGGGCAAGAAAATCAAATCCGAAATGGATGCGCAGCGCGCGATTTTTGTCGAGGGCTGTAAAAAGCATAACAATATCGACGAAGGCCTCGCGGGCTCTATTTTCGACCAGATTGAAAAATTCGCGGGCTACGGCTTTAACCGTGCGCACTCGGCGGCTTACGGTCTTATCGCGTTCCAGACGGCTTATCTGAAATGCCATTTCCCTGTCGAATTCATGGCCGCGACCATGACGCAGGATATGGGCAACACCGACAAGCTGGCCGTTATCCGGCAGGAATTGCAGCGCATGGGCATCACGCTTTTGCCGCCGGATATCAATAAATCCATTCCGCGCTTTTCCGTCGAATTCATGGCGGATGGCAGCAAGTCAATCCGCTACGCCCTCGCCGCGCTGAAAGGCGTGGGTGAAGAGGCGATGAAGCGGGTATTGGCGGAGCGTGAAGAAAACGGCCCCTTCAGCGATATTTATGATTTCGCGCGCAGGCTTGATACCAAAGTCATCAACAAGCGGCAGATGGAATCGCTTGCTGCCGCAGGCGCGTTTGACGCCATGATTGAAAACCGCGCCGTGGCGCTGGCGGGCGTTGAAACGCTGCTGCGTTATGCCGCCGCGCATGCCGAAGAAAAAGCCAGCGGGCAGGAAAGCCTGTTCGGCGGTGGCGGCGCGGAAAGTCTGCCGGAGCCTGCCTTGCCGCAAGCCGACAAGTGGGAGCCGCTGGAAGGCCTGCGCCATGAATTCGAAGCGGTCGGCTTTTACCTCTCCGCCCACCCGCTCGACAATATGGCGACGCAGCTGGAACGTTTGCGCGTGGTGCCCTCAAGTCAGGTGCAGGCCGCGCTGAACGCCAGCCCGTCCAACCGCCTGCGCATGGCGGGCATCGTTGTGCGCAAGCAGGAGCGTACGTCGCAAAAAGGCAACCGCTTTGCCTTCGTGCAAGTATCAGACCCCTACGGCGTTTTCGAGATGATGGTCTTTTCCGAGCTTCTCAACGCCGCGCGCGAGCATCTGGATGCGGGGACACCCATATTGCTTAGCGTCGATGTTGACCGGAAAAACGAAGACGAACTGAGATTCCTTGCCCAGTCTATCGAGCCGCTGACCTCGGCCGTGCAAAGCGTGACACGGCAGGTGATTGTCGAGATGCAAACGCCTGAAGCCGCCGCGCAGGTGAAGGCGATGCTCGATAACACGGGCGGCGGGCGTGTGAAGGTGCAGGTCACCGCCGATGCGGGCAAGGGGCGCACCGTAACGCTGGAACTGCCCGGTTATTACACCATCCACGAAGACACCCCGCGCCAGCTGCGCGCCATTCGCGGCGTCGGCGAAGTGCGGGAGCTTTAATTCAAAACGGCATTGCCGCTATAAAACGCCAGCCGGAGGTTCCTTATGCCGCATCATTTCAAGGTAGAAGAGCTTGAGTTTCAAAAGCGCGGCGCACCGATAGAGGTTTTTGACCTGTTATCCAGCCCGCGCCTCGGCCAGTTGGCCGGATGCAAGTGGCTGCAGGTCGATATCCGCCGTCTGGAGCCGGGAAAGTTTTCCTTTCCCTATCATGCACACCGTGCGTCCGAAGAGTTTTTTATGATTTTGTCAGGACAGGCAACGCTACGCAGTCCCGAAGGCTTTCGTATTGTAACTGCGCAGGAAATAGTGATTTTTCCGGCAGGGGCGGAGCATGCGCATCAGCTTTATAACCATGGCGATGAAGATTGCGCCTATCTGGATGTGCGTACAACGCCAGCGATTGATGTCGTCGATTACCCCGATACGGGCAAGGTGAATATCCTGCCGCAGATGGAAGTTTACGACCAGAAGCAGGGGCGCTGCGAATACTACAGCGGCGAGCAGGATGTTGCGCGTCATTGGCCGGCAGATGTGCTGAAACCGGAAAAGTAAATATCAGCGTTGCCCGGGCACGCGCGAGCGGATAGCGGGAGAGGGGGCGAGGATGATGTCGCCATCCAGCACGCTGGCGCGGCGCCCCATGTTTTCGCGGGCGGCGGATTGTATTTCTGCAAAGCGGCTGTGATGTGCCGCCTTGGCGAAATCGCCGCCGAGTTTTTTCGAAAGCCAGCCGTCCCCTTCCGCAAGTTCCGCCTCGCTTTCGATTGTGCCGCCGCGGGCGATTTGGGCGGCTTCCAGTGCGGCCAGTCTTTGCACGGCCTCTGCTGCCGTCAAATCCTGCGCTTCGCCGCGCAAAATCAGGCAGCTGTCGATTTCGTGCTTTTCGATATCGCCAAGGCCTGCGGCCGCTTTTTGCTGGTCATAGCTGCGGCGGTAAACCCAGAACACATGGTGCAGGCGGTTGTCGTCTTCGGGGTTTTCGCTGTGCAGCGCATGGGTGCGGTACATCTGCCCGCGCTCCAGCAGGTGGTCGAGGTCGGATTTTGGAGGCTGGCCATTCATGGCGCTGTTCCTTGGCGGTGGGGCTTGCCCGGTGTTTGTTTCGAAAAATCGATGCTAGCCGCCGCGCATTTTTATGTCAATAATCTTATGAAATTGGCAAAAAACAACCTTTTAGCGCCCTCCGGCGGGGCGGGGTGGGTAAAAAACCGCTAAAAACCTGTAAAAAGACTATGTTTTCCTTGCAAAAGCGGGGGTTTGAGGTTAAAAACGCCCACATCAAACATACGAACAGTTCGTATGTAATTCGCATGCACGCGTGCGCGGTCTTGTCAAAAAGGTCGCTTCGGTGCCCCAAGGGGCTTCTATCCGCGTGCAGAGGTATAACCGAGAAAGGACTATCCTCATGACGATGCCCACCTTTACCATGCGCCAGCTCCTCGAAGCCGGTGTTCACTTCGGCCACCACACCCGCCGCTGGAACCCCAAGATGAAACCCTACATCTTCGGTGACCGCAACAACGTTCACATCATCAACCTCGAACTGACGGTTCCGATGCTGTACAACGCGCTGAAAAACCTGCGCGACATCGTTGCTGGCGGCGGCCGCGTCCTGTTCGTCGGCACCAAGCGTCAGGCGACCGAGAAAATTGCAGAAACCGCACAGCGCTGCGGCCAGTACTACGTCAACTACCGCTGGCTCGGCGGCATGCTGACGAACTGGAACACCATCTCCAACTCCATCAAGCGCCTGCGCGAAGTGGACGAGATGCTGAACAACCCCGAAGTCAAGCACGCCCTGACGAAAAAAGAGCAGCTGAACCTCGCCCGCGAGAAAGAGAAGCTCGAAAAAACCCTCGGCGGCATTAAAGACATGGGCGGCCTGCCCGATGCCATCGTCGTTATCGACGTGATGAAAGAGTCGAACGCCATCCTCGAAGCAAAGCGCCTTGGCGTTCCTGTTTTCGGCGTTGTCGATACGAACTGCGATCCCGATGGCGTGGATTTCATGATCCCCGGCAACGACGACGCAACCCGCGCCATCAACCTGTATTGCGACCTGTTCGCTGAAACGGTTCTGGACGGCCTGCAGGCAGAAGTCACGAAGTCCGGCAAGGACGTCGGCGCTTCCGAAAACCCGACCGCTGAAAACCTCGAAGAGGTTGAAGCCAAGGCTGCCGCTGCCGGCTAATCACCCCTTTTACAGGGGCATGAAACCATCCACTTAAATGGCCTCCCCCGGCTTTTGCGGCCGGGGGATGGCTTACAACAGAGAGGGACACAGAAAAATGACCGAAGTAACCGCATCGATGGTGAAAGAACTGCGCGAAAAATCCGGCGCAGGTATGCTGGATTGCAAAAAAGCGCTGGCTGAAAACAACGGCGATATCGACGCCGCCATGGACTTCTTGCGCAAAAAAGGCCTCGCCTCCGCTGCCAAGAAATCCAGCCGCGCTGCTGCCGAAGGTCTCGTCAGCGTTGCTGCAAACGGCAACACCGGCGTTATCATCGAGCTGAACGCAGAAACTGACTTCGTTGCCCGCAACGACCAGTTCCAGACGTTCCTGTCGCAACTGACGGATGCCGCGCTTTCGACCAAAACCGGCGACGTTGAAGCGCTGAAAAAACTGCAAGTCGCAGGCAAAGCTGCTGAAGAAGGCCTGACCGAGCTTATCGCCAACATCGGCGAGAACATGACCCTGCGCCGCTCCCAGCTGCTCAGCGTATCGAACGGCGTGGTTGCGACCTACGTTCACAACGCGCTGCAGCCCAACCGCGGCAAAATCGGCGTTCTGGTTGCGCTCGAATCCACCGGCGACGCCGACAAACTCGGCGCACTTGGCCGCCAGCTGGCGATGCACATCGCGGCTGCACGCCCCGAAGCGCTGACCGTCGAAGAGCTGAACCCCGAGACCGTCGCGCGCGAGCGTGCTGTGCATGCCGACAAGGCAACGCAAAGCGGCAAGCCTGCCGACATCGTCGAGAAGATGGTCGAAGGTTCCATGCGCAAATACTACGAGCAGGTCGTTCTGATGAACCAGACCTACATCATCGATGGCGAGAACAAAATCTCCGCCGTCATTGAAAAAGCCGCCAAAGACATCGGCGCCCCTGTGAAGCTGGCTCAATACGTCCGCTTCGAACTGGGCGAAGGCGTTGAAAAAGCCGCTGACGATTTCGCATCCGAAGTCGCCAAAATGGCCAACGGCTAAGACTTATACGCTTTGCCGCGTCACTTTGTCCCGCACCATACCGGGACAGGGTGACGCCGGCGGGGCGGCTACGGACTTGGATACCGGATGCGCAGTATGGTCACGATAAGATAAAGACTTCTCTCCCCGCCGTTCAGGCGGCAGACTTCGGGTTCAGACACACAGGGGTTTCATCATGTCCGCACCGCGTTTCAAACGTGTTCTTCTTAAAATCTCCGGCGAAGCTTTGATGGGGGAAGGGGAATACGGCATTGAAACCGACATGGTCAACCGCATCGCCCGCGACATCAAGGAAGTAACCGACCTCGGCGTCGAGGTTTGCCTGGTGGT
>DDBY01000144.1:41810-43570 GCA_002334985.1 Micavibrio sp. UBA2020 | reverse complement strand
TTTATTTTGTCGTCTATCGGCCCGCGCATGGGCGCCTCGCGCACTGCGCGCATGAATATTTTGCAAGCCTTCCCTGAAAAAAGTGAACAAGAGCGCGAAAATATTTTGCGCGGGATGTGGGACAATCTTGGCCGCGTGATTGCCGAATATCCGCACCTGCGCCGCATGGAAAGCCGCATAGAAGTCGAAGGCCTTGAAAATCTGGAATTGATAAAAGAAAAAGGCGGCATTTTTTTCAGCGGCCATATTTCGAATTGGGAAATTCATGGCCTGATGGCGCAGCGCCGCGGCCTGCGCACCCATCTGCTGTATCGCAAGCCGAACAACCCGTGGGTTGACGGGCTTTTGCGTCATGCGCGCGGCGGCGATTTGGTCGGGCATATCACCAAAAGCGACAAGGGCGCGCGGGAGATTTTTACGCTTCTGCGCCGCGGCCAAGCGGTCGCCATCATGATGGACCAGAAATTGACCGAAGGTATTCCGATGCCGTTTTTCGGACGCGACGCCTTGACGGCCAGCGCGCTTGCGCAGTTCGCACTTAAATTCGGCTGCCCTGTGGTGCCGATAGTGGCGCAGCGTTTGCCGGGGGCGCGTTTTCGCATCGTGATTTCGCCGCCGCTTGCTATCACCCCGACGGGCGCGCGTGACGCCGATATCCGCCATATTCTGGGCGACGTAAACCGCCAGCTGGAAGAATGGATTCGCGCCCGCCCCGCCGAGTGGCTCTGGCTGCACAAACGCTGGGCGGGAATTGAATAATTATTTGATTTAAATGAATAAAATACAAAATTCGCGCGTTGACATAATCGTGACGGGTTGCTAGATTATGGCTTCTCTCTCAACCAAAACGCCAGCGGCACCGTGATGAGCCCCTTCAAGAAAAACCTCACATCCCTCACGGACGACCCGTGGATTTATGTGCGCACGCCCGGCACCGAAAACGTGTCGAAAGAGGACGTGCTGGCTTTTCGCGCCAGCCAGATAAAAACCCTGCGCAGTTTTGGCGACAAACACAGTTTCATCAAACATCAGGACGGGCAGGAATTTTTGATTGCGCTTGCGCTTCCCGACCTGACCGAACGGCTCGACCAGCCGAATGGCAACAAAATAGACCTGACCGCAGAAACGCTGCTGGAGGGGAAAGACGGCCTTGTCAAAAGGCTCAAGGAAGAGTTCCGCCGCGCCAAAGAGCGCGAGGACGAGCCTGATATTTCCGCCGTCAGTATCAAGGCTTTCGTGCGCGCCGCGCAGAAAAGCCAGTTTGAGCCGTTCACTTTTGCGGGGACGGATATTCGCCTGTCCGATATACGCGAGGGCAGCAGCATCCATGGCGGTCCTACCATCAATTTCTCGCTATACGCTCCGCAGAAAAGTCCCTTTGGCTCTGACGAAGTGGTTATCGAAGGCAAGCTCAGCGAATTCCGCCGCCTGTGCAAGGAAGCGACGGCGCGCGGTGAAAATTTTGTGGATATGAGCGATTATTCGATGCAGAAATTCCGCGATGTGACACCGGCCGAAGCGCGGCGCCGTCATGAACAGAAAAGCCCCTGAGCATGACCGAGCCGCTTTCAAAAAAATTTAAAAAGAACCTGACGCGGGATGATGCAGCGGATGTGATTATCCGCGCGCTTGCGCCGCTGGATGGCGGCGGTTTTGCCGCTATCAGTTTCTTGCGTGAAAGGGTTGATTATATCACCGCGCTGGGCGACGGCGTTTCCGGCCTTTGCCTGAAAACAGGTGTGAAAGTCCCCGTGAAAATG
>DDBY01000144.1:30783-41526 GCA_002334985.1 Micavibrio sp. UBA2020 | reverse complement strand
TCCGCAGGAAACGCCGGTACTGGACCTGATGGGTGTGACAGGCGCTGTGGCGCAGGATGCGCTGTTTCCCAGTCTGCGTAAAGATTTCGCGCAGGAGGCGCCAGCGCCGGACCGCCGCAGTCTGGATGATGTGCCGCTGCGCATCGCCTTTTTTGCGCGCCAGCCGCAGCAGCAAAACTTCAAGATGTGCGTGTTTGATGAAGATGCGATTGACTGGAGCAGCGTCGAAGGGCACACCGACGGCAAGAACGGCGCTTATACGAAACTCAAGCTGACCTACGGCCACAACAGCCCCTTTGGCGGCAAAGAGGTGATGTTCGACATGCCGCGCCCCAAATTTATGGAGCTTTATAACCTCGCCAAGATGAACGGCGACGAAGAACTGGACTTGCGCGACTGGACACGCCGCCGCGACCCTGACAGAACACCGCCGCCATCGTTTTACTGATACCGAAAACAAAAAAGCCGCCTTTACGGGCGGCTTTTTGCTGTGGGCGTTTTCCTTACGCGGCGCGGGTTTTTTTATCCAGCAATGGCCGCAAGAAATGGCCGGTATGGCTGCGCTTTTCGCGCGCAACCTTTTCCGGCGTGTCCTGAATAATAATTTCGCCGCCCTTGGTGCCGCCTTCGGGGCCGATGTCGATAAGCCAGTCGGCGGTTTTGATAACTTCAAGGTTATGTTCAATGACAACCACCGTATTGCCGTGGTCAACAAGGCGGTGCAAGACCTCCAGCAATTTGCGTACGTCTTCGAAATGTAATCCGGTTGTGGGCTCGTCCAGAATATAAAGCGTGCGGCCGGTGGAGCGCTTGGCCAGCTCCTTGGCGAGCTTCACGCGCTGGGCTTCACCGCCCGAAAGGGTCGTGGCGCGCTGGCCGATGTGGATATAGCCAAGCCCCACTTCTTTCAGCGTTTCCAGCTTGTCGCGGATAGAGGGCACGGCCTTGAAAAACTCTGCCCCCTCTTCGACTGTCATATCGAGGACTTCGGCGATGGATTTGTCTTTGTATTTAATTTCCAGCGTTTCGCGGTTATAGCGCGCGCCCTTGCAGGCGTCGCAGGTGACGTGCACGTCGGGCAGGAAGTGCATTTCGATTTTAATCACACCATCACCTTCGCAGGCTTCGCAGCGGCCGCCCTTGACGTTGAACGAAAAACGTCCCGGGCCATAGCCGCGCGCTTTCGCCTCTGGCAGGCCGGAAAACCAGTCGCGGATGGGGGTAAAGGCGCCCGTATATGTCGCGGGGTTCGACCGCGGCGTGCGACCGATGGGCGATTGGTCGATATCGATGATTTTATCGATATATTCAAGGCCGAGGATGTCGTCATGCGCCCCAGGCTGCGTGCGTGCCTTCATCAACCTGCGTGCCGCACCCGCATAAAGCGTATCAATCACCAGCGACGATTTGCCGCTGCCGGAAACACCGGTGACGCAGGTAAACGTGCCGACAGGAAATTTCGCATGCACGTTTTTGAGGTTGTTTTCGCGCGCGCCGGTGACTTCGATATATTGCGTTTGCGTGCCCTTTTTCCCCTCCACCGTTTTGCCGCTGCGGCGCAGGGCGGGGACGGGGATGTTCTTGACGCCCGACAGATATTGCGCGGTCAGGCTCTTTTTGCTGTTGATGACGGCGTCGGGCGTGCCTTCGGCTACCACGGTGCCGCCGTGAATGCCCGCGCCGGGCCCCATGTCGATAAGATAATCGGCGGTGCGGATGGCGTCTTCGTCGTGCTCCACCACCAAAACCGTATTGCCGAGGTCGCGCAGACGCTTCAGTGTATCCAGCAGGCGGTTGTTGTCGCGCTGGTGCAGGCCGATGCTGGGCTCGTCCAGCACATAAAGAACACCCGTCAGGCCGGAGCCGATTTGCGAGGCGAGGCGGATGCGCTGGCTTTCCCCGCCCGACAGCGTGCCGGACATGCGGCTGAGCGAGAGGTAATCCAGCCCGACGTTCATGAGGAAGCTCAAGCGCTCGTTAATCTCCTTGAGAATACGCACGGCGATTTCCATGTCTTTTTTGCCAAGCGTTTTATCAAGTGCGGCGAACCAGTCTTGCGCCTTTTCAATCGACAGGGCGGATATTTCGCCAATATGGCTGGCGCCGACTTTGACGGCCAGCGCTTCGGGTTTCAGGCGGAAACCGTTGCAGGCGGTGCAAACCTGCTCCGTCTTGTACTGGTCGAGGTCTTCGCGGATGTGGAAACTTTCCGTCTCCAGATACCGGCGGTGCATGTTGGGGATGACGCCTTCGAAGGTATTCGTGCTGGTGAAATGCTTGTTGCCGTCCCAGTATTTGAAAGCGAATTTTTCCTTGCCGCCACCGTGCAAAATAACGTCGCGCAGTTTTTGCGGCAATTTTTCCCAGCGTGTATTCATGTTGGATTTGAAATGCACGGCAAGGCTTTCCAGCGTTTGCTCGTAATAACCTGACGATGAATTGGCCCAGGGGGCAACCGCGCCCTCCGATAGCGTGAGCGTGGGGTCGGGCACGACCATGTCGGGGTCGAAGTGCATTTTGCTGCCGATGCCGTCGCAGGCAGGGCAGGCGCCGAAGGGGTTGTTGAAGGAAAAAAGCCGCGGCTCGATTTCCTCAATCGTAAATCCCGATACGGGGCAGGCGAATTTGGCCGAGAAAATATGCTCTTCCTGCGTTGTCGCATCTTCGGCAATCAAAAGCCCGTCGGCCAGCTTCAGCGCGGTTTCGATGGAATCTGCCAGACGGTTGCCGATGTCTTTTTTGACCACAATGCGGTCAACCACGACGGAAAGGTCGTGTTTCAGCTGTTTGTCGAGCGTCGGCACGTCGTCGAGTTCATAAAAAATGCCGTCGATTTTAATACGCTGGAAGCCTTTCTTTTTCAGCTCCTGCATTTCCTTGCGGTACTCGCCCTTGCGCCCGCGCACAATCGGGGCAAGCAGATAAAGTTTCGTGCCCTCCGCCATCGCCAAAATCTGGTCGGCCATTTGCGATACGGTCTGGCTGGTAATCGGCTTTCCCGTTGCAGGCGAATAGGGCACGCCCACGCGTGCCCACAAAAGACGCATGTAGTCGTGAATTTCCGTGACCGTGCCGACGGTGGAGCGCGGATTTTTCGATGTGGTTTTCTGTTCAATCGAAATCGCGGGGGAGAGGCCTTCGATGCTGTCAACATCCGGCTTCTGCATGAGCTCGAGGAACTGGCGCGCGTATGCGGAAAGACTTTCGACATATCTGCGCTGCCCTTCGGCATAGATAGTGTCAAAGGCGAGGGATGATTTGCCAGAGCCGGAAAGACCCGTCACCACCACCAGCTGGTCGCGCGGAATATCGATGTCCACGTTTTTGAGATTGTGTTCGCGCGCGCCCCTGACGCGTATCGCGTCGTTGTATTTCTGGCCGCGGATGGCGTCGTTATATTTTCCGGCACGCGTGGAATCATTCTGCGCGCTGCTGCTTTTACCCGTTTTACCTGTCTTGCTCATGCTATCCGCCGTTTTTGTCGGTTTATTTGGAACAAATATAGAACATTTGCGCTGAAATACCATGATAAAATGGGCTTTACACAAAAAAAGCAAAGGGGGTGCTTAAGTGCCCCAGCCTTTGGCGTTTCACATAGTAGTGTCGTTTCTTACCAGACATCGCAAAAAACTTTTCATCCTGCCCGCCACGCGTGGCGCGGCGGCGATGCAAACCCAAAGCCGAAGGTGACGGGCATGAAAAAAGAAAAAAACGATTTCAACCGCGCCGTGGCGCTGGGCAAACAATATGCGCGCCAAGCACTGGTGGCGACCGTTGCGTTTAAAGACAGCGCGCCCAAGGGTACGGCGGCGGCTTTCGCGGCCTATCTGCGCGCCCACAAAATCGAACACGACGTTCTTTATACCCGCGATGACATGATTACCTTCGCCACGCTGCGCGACCCCGACGTCGATACCAAAGGTGCCGAAAGCCGCACGCGCAAAATGGTCGCCGCATTTTTCACCGGCAAATACGAAGGTTGCATGGGCATGGAAGCCTATCATCAGGAAGGCATTCAGGACGAAGCCGCCAACGAAAACGGCAAATCCTTCACCGCCATCAAACGCGCGGCGCGCCGGGCGGCTTGATTTCTTTTATAGCAAAGTGGCCAGTTAGGCCGCGCTCTGCTCCTGCATTTCCGCCAGAAGTTCGCTGAAGCGGGCGATGTATTCTGCTTTGGCGGCATTGGCGGAGAGGGGTTCGATTTTCCAGTCCTGAATGGTCAGCGGTGGCGGGCCGAAGAATTTGCGGCTTTCAAGGTCGCTGAAACCGGCGATTTGCGTCGCTTCCAGATAGGCGGAGATTTTATCCGCGCGCTTCACGAATTTTTTCAGCTGCGGCGTGATAACGGCAGGCAGGCCGAAGCGGATATGGATGGCCTGCATCAATTTGTCTTCGAACGCGCGGTAATCGACGCCGAGGGCGTTTTTAAACGGCGAAATCATGTCGCCCACGACATATTCGGACGCATCGTGCAAAAGCGCGGCCATGAGCCAGACGCGGTCGGCGTCGGGCTCCAGCGTGCGGCAGATTTTTTCGACAATGACGGAGTGCTGCGCCACGGAAAAAGCATGGTCGCCTGTCGTCTGGCCGTTCCAGCGGGCGACTCTGGAAAGTCCATGGGCGATATCCTCAATCTCGATATCCATGGCGGAGGGGTTGATAAGGTCCAGGCGGCGGCCGCTGAGCATTCTTTGCCATGCGCGCATATCGGGGGTCTCCTTCCGTCTTTCCGGCTGCGGCGGCGGGTGCCTTATCAGCCTGTTAATATTGCGCCTTTCCGGCGGTTTTGAAGCCGCTTGTCTCTCTCCCATGCACATGATAAACATAAGCCTATCAAGGCTTTTGCGCATTCGGGCAGATTCTCGCGGTGTGGATTTATCTTAATCCAGCCACCGGTTTTTTCCTAAGGTTAATTGTCAAAAGCAGGGTTTTAGAATTTTTGGAAAGGTACAGTCGTGGCAGGCAGCGTTAACAAGGTCATTCTCGTCGGCAATCTGGGGCGTGACCCCGAAATCCGCACTTTCCCGAACGGCGGGCGCGTGGCCAACTTCTCCATCGCGACCTCCGAAAGCTGGAAAGACAAATCCAGCGGCGAGCGCAAAGAGCGCACCGAATGGCACCGCATTTCCGTGACCAACGATGCGCTGGTCGGGGTGGTTGAACGTTTCCTGAAAAAAGGCTCCAAGGTTTATATCGAAGGCCAGCTGGAAACCCGCAAGTACGAAAAAGACGGCCGCGAGGTTTATACGACCGAAGTCGTGCTGCGCCCCTACCGCGGCGAGCTGACGATGCTGGATGGCCGTGCCGGCGGCGGCAGCGATTCCATGGGCGGCGGCGATGATTTCGGCGGCGGTGCGCCTTCTTCGGGTGGCGGCAACTTCGCGTCTTCTTCCAAAAACGACATGGACGACGAAATCCCGTTCTAAATCTGACGCGGAATATCGCGCATGCCCGGGGCTATCAAAAATCTGGTCAAAAAATCGCTTAATCCGTTTATCGCGGCGGGCATCGTTTGCGTCGTGTGCAGCGGGTTCTGGCTGATTGGTGCGGGGCATTGGTATGCTTTGTGGCCGGCGGTGATGGCTTTTGTCGCTTCGCCCATTTTGTTTCCGCTGTTGATGATACCCGCCGGTTTCTGCGCCGGCGTCATGATGGCGACCGAAAAAAAATATCCCTATGCCTCGCGCCTTTTCGCGGCGCTCAGCTTTATGTGGTTCGTCACCCTGATGGCGGGTTATACGGCGTGGTCTTTTGCCGTCGTCCTGCCCTACATCCTCAATGATGCCGAAATGTTGGTGCCGGGCGTGGTCTGGGGGATTGCCGCGGGGCTGACGCCCTGGGCGCTGTTTGCGACGCGCGACCGCGAAACGGTTTTCTTTACCGGCCTTGTTTACATGGCGGCAGTGGTAGCAGCGGTTTTGTTTCCGCTGTCGCTGTCATACGCCCTCGGCACCATGCAGATTTTCTGGTTTTACTGGCTGGCGCTCGGCGTGATGGTGGGGCTGCAATCTCTCTACGAAAAGCTGTTCGTCAAACCCGAAGCCGCACCTGCAATCCCCGCCGAAGCGCAGGCGGAAGAGGCGCCGCAAATTTCTGCGGCAAATGAAGAAAAATAATCTTCTTTTATTTCGCTTTTACCGCCGCCTCGCCGTCGCGCAGGCGCAGGCGCAGGTCATCGCCGCTTTTGATGTCTTTGGCGGATGAAACGATATTGCCGGCGGCATCGAAGGTAACGCTGTATCCGCGCTCCAGCACCCGCTCGAACGACAGGCTTTGCAAAAGCGCGTCGATATTTTGCAGCTTGCGGCGGCGTTCATCCAGTATGCGGTTTTCGCTGTTTTTCAGTCGCTCCCCCTGCTGCGCCAGCAGGCGCGCAGCGGCATCGATGCGCAAACGAAGCGGCCTGCCCGATACGCGCGCAGAAAGCTCCCCCAGCACGGCGCGGCGTTTTTGCAGCCATGACAAAAGCCCGCTGTCCAGCTTCGCACCCAGATGGTCAAGCCGCTGCATGGTGTTTTCCATGAGGCGTTTAGGGTCGCCAAGGCCGCGGCCGAGCCCCGTCAGATGCGTGCGGTAATGTTGCAGCCGCCGCTGCATCGTCAAATGCAGGCGTTTCTCATCGTCCAGTACGGCGGCCAGAATTTCGGCGCGTACGGGCACCGCTTTTTCCGCGGCCGCCGTCGGCGTGGGCGCGCGCAAATCTGCGGCAAAGTCGATAAGCGTGGTGTCGGTTTCATGGCCGACGGCGGAAATCAGCGGGATGTCGCTATCCGCTGCGGCGCGCACCACGGCTTCGTCGTTGAACGGCATCAGGTCTTCGAACGAGCCGCCGCCGCGCGCGACAATCAAGACGTCAGGGCGCAGGGGCGAATCCATCGCAATCGCATTAAATCCGCGAATAGCCGCGGCCACCTGCTGCGCCGCGCCCGCGCCTTGCACCATGACGGGCCAGATAAGCACGCGGCGCGGAAAACGCTCGCTCAAACGGTGCATGATGTCGCGGATAACCGCGCCCGTGGGCGATGTGACGACGCCGATAACTTCGGGCAAAAAGGGGATGAGCTGCTTGCGCGCGGGGTCGAACAGCCCTTCGGCGGCGAGTTTCTTTTTGCGCTCCTCCAGCATTTTCAAAAGCGCGCCTTGCCCCGCCAGCTCCATCGTTTCGATGATAATCTGATAGTTGGAGCGGCCGGGGTAGGTGGTCAGGCGCCCTGTGACCACAACCTCCATCCCCTCTTCGGGGCGGAGGCCGAGGCGCGCGACAGTGCCTTTCCAGCAAACAGCGTCCAGCACCGAACCGTCGTCTTTCAGCGCGGTATAAAGGTGCCCTGATTTGGCGATGGTGACTTTTGAAATCTCCCCGCGCACGCGCACGAACGAGAATTCATCCTCCACCATGCGCTTCAGCTTATGGCTCAGCTCGCTGACGCTGTATTCGGGCGGTGCGTTTTGCAGCGCGGGCGCATCGTCCGGCGAAGGGGGCAGGCCGAAAGGGTCGTCGTTGTCGAAAAGGCCGCTTGCGCTCATGTGCGTTTATCCTTGAAAAAGTCTTTCAGCAGCTGCGCGCAGTCCTGCTCGTGGATGCCGCCGTAAACTTCGGGGCGGTGGTGGCAAGTCGGCTGGCTGTAAAAAACCGTGCCGTTTTCAACCCCGCCGCCCTTGGGGTCATAGGCGCCGAAATAAAGCCTGCGGATGCGGGCGAAAGAAATGGCCGCCGCGCACATCGCGCAGGGCTCCAGCGTTACATAAAGGTCGCAATCGGAAAGTCTGGGGCTGCCTTTTTTTGCACCGCCCGCGCGCAGGGCGATGATTTCGGCATGGGCGGTCGCGTCGCTGTCACGCTCCGTCAGGTTATGGGCTTCGGCCACAATCTCGCCGCTCTGGCTATCGACCAGCACCGCGCCGACGGGAATTTCCCCAAGGGCGGCGGCTTCGGCGGCCAGCGCCTGCGCGCGCATCATATATTTGTTTTCTGCCTGCATTCCTATAAATTAGCAGAATGAACGGCGAAGAGCAAAACAGCGAAACAGAAGATATGGCCAGCAAAGGCGAGCGCATTGCCAAGCGTCTGGCGCGCGCGGGTGTATGCTCCCGCCGCGATGCGGAGCGCTGGATTGCCGAGGGCCGCGTGATGCTGAACGGCAAAATCCTCGAAACCCCTGCCGTGCTGGTCACGGATGCGGATGCGATTGTGGTCGATGGCCGCCGGATTGGGGCTGCGCCCGCGACACGCCTCTGGCGTTACCATAAGCCTGCGGGGCTGGTCACCAGCCACCGCGACGAGCAGGGGCGCGATACGATTTTCCAGCATTTGCCTGCCGATATGCCGCGCGTGATTTCCGTGGGGCGGCTGGATTTGAACAGCGAAGGGCTTTTGCTTTTGACGAATGACGGCGCGCTGTCGCGCCATCTGGAGCTGCCGGCCACGGGCTGGTCACGGCAATACCGCGTGCGTGCCTTCGGCCGTGTCGGCGACGGCATGCTGCGTGCGCTCGCCAAGGGCGTGACGGTCGATGGGGTGCATTACGGGTCTATCAAGGCAGAGATTGAAAAGCAGCAAGGCGCCAACGTCTGGCTGCACATGACCCTGCATGAGGGGAAGAACCGCGAAATTCGCCGCGTGCTGTCGCACTTCGGGGTCGAGGTAAACCGTCTGATACGCGAATCCTACGGCCCGTTCCACCTGAGCAAACTGCCCGTGGGCGGGGTCGAGGAAGTCGAGCCGCAAGTGCTCGCCCATGCTGTCGGAAAATTCCTGCAGGAAAAATAAAAGCGTCTGCGGCTTAAAGGTCGTCCGGTGCGGCTTGCGGCAGGTGGCCGGTCAGGCGGTGGATGGCCATGTCGTGCAGGCGGCGTGCAATCATCAGCCACATCGGGCTAATCAGCAGGCTGAGCGCGATGACCGCAATCATCAGGCGGTAACCGTCGTCGGCGATGACATGTGCCGAAAGCCCCAATGCCGCCAGGATGAACGAAAATTCCCCGACCTGCCCCATGACCACGCCGCTGTGGAATGAACGCTCCCACGGCTCGCCCAGCCAGTGCAGGATGAAAATATTCGCGGCCGTTTTCAAAACCGTCACGATGGTCAGCACGATAAGCACATGCGCCCAGTTTTCGCGGATGAAGTTAAGGTCGATAAGCAGCCCGACGGAGAGGAAAAACACCATCAGCAAAATGGTTTGTATCGGCTCCGCCGCGTGGTGCATGACCTCGCGGATGCTTGAATTGCCGACAATCATCCCCGCGATAAAGGCGCCATAAGCGGCCGACAGCCCTGCCGCGCCCGACAGCGTTGCCCAGCTGAAGCAGAACGCCATGGCCGCCAGCGGCACGATTTCAGGGCGGGAGACCATCCATTTGGAGCCCGGCAGTTCGATTTGTTCGCGGCGGGAGAGAAACCACATCACAACCAGCATCAGACCGACGGCCATGCCGAGTTTGAGCAAAATGGCGCGGCCGGCAGATTCCGCATCGCCCGTGGCCGCGAACGCGCCGATAATCAGCATCATCGGGATAACCGCAAGGTCCTGCGCGATAAGAACGGAAATGGTCGTCCGGCCGACGGGGGTTTTAAGGTCGTCGGTTTCTTCGAGGATTTTGATGGAAACCGCCGTTGACGACAACGCGGTTGCAAAACTGAACAGCAAAATTTTCTGCAAAGACCAGTCGAGGAAGAACCCGACCAGTGCGAAAATACCTATTGCCGCGCCGACCTGCAGCGCGACGGTCGCCAGTGCGGTTTTGTAAACCGCGCGGAAGCTGCGCATGTTCAGCTCCATGCCGATGATGAACAGCAGCATGATAACGCCAAGTTCGGCCAGCAGCTTGACGGTTTCGGTGTTGGAAACAAAGCCGAGCCCTGTGGGGCCCAAAACGAGGCCTGCAAGAATATAGCCGACAATCGCCGGCTGGCGGATGCGTATCAGGGCCAGCCCGCACAGCAAAGCCACGGATGTCACCATGGCGATGGCGGTAAGCTGGTCGAGATAATGTTCCATGAACCTTCCTTGCGGGGATAAAAAACAGGCGCCAGACCATCATATAGTCGGGCGCCTGTTTTTGTGTAGAAAATAATTGTTTCTGTTTGTAACAGCCGCTGTGCGGTTATTGCAGGTACAGATGCACTTCGCTGTTGCGCACGCCGCTGCTGTTGGCGGCGTTCAGGCGCACACGCTCCAGCGGCAGGCCCATTTGCGTCAGCGAGCGCAGCACGTTTTCGCCGTTCTTGCGCGCTTCGGTCGAAGCCAGCGCCATTTCGGCGGCGTTACCCTGCGACGGGCTGACGGCAACGAGGTCGAATTTGGCAGCCGGATATTTTTCCAGTGCCTGACCAACAGCGGTATAGAGCTGCTGTTCGTAATTCACGTTGCTGCGGTCGAAACGGATGATGACCAGCGGGCGGCGGCTGGCCGGATTCTGCGCCGCAGGGGCGGAGAAGGTGGTCGCTTCCTGCGTGGCGCGCTTGAACAGGCTGTTGGACAGGTTCTGGCCATACAGTTCGCCATTGGCAACGGCCAGCGACATGGTTTGCAGGTTCAGCTTTTCCGTGCGCAGGTAAGCCTGGCGGCGGTTGATTTCATCGCTGGTGGAGGTCAGCAGGCGGTTCAGGGTGACGATGTTCTGGTTCACTTCGTCTTCCAGTGCGCGCAGCTTGACGTGGTCTTCTTTCACCGCGCCCGACAGGCCATAAGCCGCGCGGACGTTTTCTTGCAGGTAAGACGCTTTGGACGCTTCGTT
>DDBY01000144.1:29375-30451 GCA_002334985.1 Micavibrio sp. UBA2020 | reverse complement strand
TCCTGCGCGGTGTTCCAGCGTTCCACCAGCACGGGGTTGCCGGGGGTGGAACCCGCCTGCAATTCGGTGTTGATGGTTGCAACTTGTTCATAGTATTGCGCGGCGGCGGCATCGCTCTTGACCTGCAGGGTCTTGAGGCGGTCGCCATAGCCGTTCGTGCTGCGCTTCAGGCTGTCGAGGTCGCGGCGCAGTTCGGCCACTTTGCGCGTCACCAGCGTTTCGATGTTCTGCGAGCTGTAGCCGCGCAGCGCCGAAGAATCTTGCCCTGCAAGAACCGTATCGCGCGAGCCGCGGCGGTAGATAACCTCCGGCGGCGGTTCGCTGCTGACAACGAGACCGGGCATGCGGTTGCCCGAAGACGTCTGGCTGCTGTGGCCGTCGGTGTGGCAGGCGCTCAGCATCATCGCAAGGGCGCAGGCGGGAATAAGGGTGCGGAAGGTCACGGTCGGCAAGGTGATTACCTCGTTTTAAAAATGTGGCGTATCCGGATGGCCGGACGGGCGCGGGATTACTGTTCTTTTTAAACCAGATTCTTGAATCTATTCAATATTGAATCCGCAGAATGCGCCAGATGCCCGCTTTTTTGCCCAAACTGTGGCCTGCGGGCACGGTTTGGGCGGGAAAACATTGATTAACATAATTGTTTTGACCCATGGCCAGTCCCAAAACCGCCGGATTCCGGCGCGATGTGCCGCCCCGCAGATACGGGATTCTTGCCTAGGCGCCCTGCCTGCCCGGACGGGGCGGGCAGGCAGGGCGCAAGAATCCTTCAAAAGACACTTGCCCTTCGCAGGAGAATCTTATAGAAACCAGAAACCGGCGTGAGCGGCATCTGCCCCGCGCCCGTCCAAATGCGGTTTTCCGCACGGCATGCGCCCGTAGCTCAACTGGNNGGCCTGCGGGCACGGTTTGGGCGGAAAAACATTGATTAACATAATTATTTTGACCCAAGGCCAGCCCCAAAACCACCGGATTCCGGCGCGACGTGCCGCCCGCGCAGATACCGGATTCTTGCGCAGGCGCCCGGCCTGCCCGGCCAGGTCGAGCGGGTGGGGCGCAAGAATCCTTCAAAAGAC
>DDBY01000144.1:0-29200 GCA_002334985.1 Micavibrio sp. UBA2020 | reverse complement strand
CATCTGACTACGGATCAGAAGGTTAGGAGTTCGAATCTCTTCGGGCGCGCCATTCTTCCCATTGAAAATATTGCGCAAAGCCGCGTCCGGACGTTATTCTGGCGCTTTCTGACGTTATTTTAGAAAGTGCATTCTCGTGTCGCCTCGTGTTCGCAAAAAACGGCTCGTGAAGGGAGTGTCTGCAAACTCCAGGCAAACGCGGGAGGGTACCGATAATTTCTGGCATAGGATTTCGCAGCGGCTGGACTCCGAATGGCGAGATGATTCCTTGGTTAAAGTCCTTTCTCCCCGGCAGAGCCGCAAATATCAGCTCGCCCTGGCCGGGGTTAAAAAGTTTCAGCACATCCTTAAAAGCGTTGACCAAGGATATGTCTTCTATCCTCTGCCGACAGCCACCTTTGAAAAACATCTGCACGAGTGGGACACCTTTGATCTGCTTTTGACGAAGCATCTGGAAGAAAGATATCTGCGGAAAGTGCGCCCGAGCTGGAGGCAGAGCCTGTCATGGCAGGAAGTCATAGATGAACTGAAAAGCATCGCGCAAAAAAAGATATTATCTGAAAGGTTCTTTGAGTTGTGGGACCTATATCTGCGCAGGAGCAGCATCGTTACGTTTATAGGTGATGTGCAGCCATATGAAGCCTCTGTCAGCTCGATGACTGGCAATGATACCCGGATTGTCGAAAGATATATTTATGCGCTTTGGATGCATAGTAAGGGATATCGAAAAGGCCATGGTAAGGGCGTATTGGGCGATCAGCTATTAAAACGTATCGGTGACCTAGAAGAACGAAAGAACGTTAATATAAATCGCCTTAGATATTACAAGGGTCTAATAGCGCCCGCTGGCGGCTTAATCCGAAGTGTAACGGGCATGACCCCAGAAGAAATCAGCGAATATGTGGAAGATGAATTTTTCACAGCGGCTGATTTCCCTGAGATTTTCTCCACAACCTAGGTTACGGAACCTGCAGCCTGGAAACACAGCACTCTGGCCGTGGAGGTCAGAGATGACGAGTTCTAACCAACATACGGTCAACCCTAAGAACGTGGAAAAGCTGCTTACTGTAAAGCAAGCAGCAGACGCATTAAATTTGCCATACCGACAGTTGCTCTCAGCTGTTCAGTCTATGGAGATTCCTTCGTACCAAGTTCTCAAAAGCCGCAGATTGGTCTTTGCATCGGAAATTCTGGCCTCCATTCGTTCAATCAAACAAGTGGAGACTTAAACATGTCTAAGAAGACTTTCAAAACCGAAGCCCCCAAATACTGGTCCAAGAATCTCAGCGTCGTTCCGGTTCCGCCGGGTACGAAGCAGAGCATCGGCGGGTGGCAGCACTATCAAAACAATCTGCCTAATCTCAAGAAGCGCGATGAATGGCAGCAATCCTACGGAGACTATGGGATTGCGGTGCTGACCGGAACCGCACTGGAGGACGGCACGCGTTTGGCGGCCATCGACATCGACAACGATGACTATGTCGAACCGATCAAGCGTATCGTTGGCAATTTCCCGTGCGCGAAGAAGGGCAAAAAAGGCCTGACGATCTTCGTGCGCGTGAGTAAAGACGCAAAATCCCGTGCGCTTCCCCTGATGGGCAGCCGGATTGTGGATGTGCTTGTCTCCAAGAGGTTGTGCGTCCTGCCGCCGACGATCCATCCGGACACCGAAAAACCCTACAAATGGGAAGGTCTTCCGTTGGACGAGGTCGATCTCAACTTCCTGCCCTTCATGGACGAGTTGCAGATCGATGTCCTGCAGGAAATCATTGAATATGAGTTTCACAAATCCATCATGGAGGGCGAGGGTACGCACGACCCGGCTCTTCGCCTGATGGCCAGCATCGCAGGCAAGTTCGATGACGGCGATGAGGAGCTTGTTTGTCGTACCGTCGAAGCTTTTCTTCCGGAGGGCTACCAAGGGAATTTGCGCGAAGAGTTGCCTGGAATGTTCCGTTCGGCCAAAGCGAAATTCGGGGATTCTGATGCGCCGGAATACGACCCCGGCGACATCGGTCCCATTCCGCTTGGCTACACGCAGCACAACGCTTACGTCTTCATGAACCAGAAGAAAAAGATGCTTTCCATTCTGCAACCGCAATCGCTGCTGGCTGAAGGTAATCTCCTGGATCTCGCTCCGAGGGATTTCCTGGCTCCTTTCTTCCCGCGATTTGACAAGAAGGGCAACGTGGTCGGCATCAATGTGCTTCATGCGGCGGACTACCTGATGCAGGCCTGCCGTGAGGCAGGACCGTTCTTTTCCGAGAACGTCCGGGGAAGCGGCATCTGGCGCGAAGGTCCCAAAATCGTAATGAACTGGAGCGGGGACGTACCGAAGAGCAAGGATTTTACCTACATCCGCTTTATGTCGGTTCCCGACTTCAACAAATCGGAGCAGATCGAACCGCGCCGTGTCCTGGATTGGCTGAAGATGTTCAACTGGGAGCATCCTGGCTATGCCTTACTGGCGTTCGGCTGGGCCGCTTCCGCCCCGGTCTGCGGCGCACTGGACTGGCGACCGCACATCTTCATCAATGGCCCCAAGAACTCCGGCAAGTCGACGATCATCGGGGGTTTGGCAAATCTGCTTGCGCCCATGGCAATCGTTCGTGACGGCAGCAGTAGCGAAGCGGGTGTCCGGCAGACTGTCGGTGCCGATAGCCGTCCTGTCATTCTGGATGAGTTCGAAAGCGACCACGATGTCTTCCGCATGAAAAATGTCATCAAGATGATCCGGAGCGCTTCTTCGGCCAAGGGTGCCATCGCCAAGGGTACGCCGGAAGGCAAGGCGCTGCAGTTTCAGCTGCATTCGACCTTCTGTCTCGGCGCTATCAACCCGATGCGCGGAACGGCTGCCGATTCGTCACGGATCGTCAACCTCTGCCTTGCCAGCCATAACAACGACGTGGCGGTTAAGGACAAAATCCAGGCAGCCCTGGAAGACCTTCACCGCACACGTGGAGCTTGGCCTTACCAGATGGTGGGTCTGGTGGAGACGATGAGTGGCAATATTGATGCCTTCACCCGCGCCATGCCGCCGATGGACAGCCGCCATGCGACGAATATGGCGACATTACTGGCAGCGGCATTTACGGCGCTGAACGCGAAGGCTGTATCGAAGGAGGAAGTGCAGGCAGCGATTTCTGAAGTTGCCGATCTCATCGACCTTCTGGCGCAGGCGCACGAAGATAACGACGCGATGGATTGCCTGAATCATCTCCTGTGCTTCAACACCGGCGACATCACCATCGGAGCGCTTGTCAACGATGCGCGCGGCCCAGGAAACGCACAAATGTCTGGCCTTTTTCCTGGTCTGGAGCTCTATGGCATCCGGGTGAAGAAGGAAGGGGTCTTGGTTGCCAACAAGCATCCGGGCCTTGACCAAATCTTCCGGAACTCGATCTGGGCATCCGGCGCGTGGGTTTCGGCCCTCCGCCGCCTTCCAGGTGCGCTGTCAGACGATATCCGCATCCGCTTCTCCGGCGGCATGCAGCAGCGCTGCACCCTGATCCCCCATGTGCTGTTCGAGGAAACCAGTCCGCCGCAAGCGCTGATCAAGCGCGGCACCTGAGCGTGACGCCGTGACGTGACGCAGGAAGCACGGGGAGGATGGAAGCGAATGTTATACCCCCATCCTCCCCTATGCTTTCGCTAGAGGCTTTCTGCCGCACTCGTCACGTCACAAGCGTCACATGCCCGATGAGTGCAGCACAGAAAGAGTATTAACACCTATTGTTGCATCGAATTAACAGGGGTGGCACGTCCGATAATTGCCAGAAATATTTTCGCCGTGTTTTTTTGGAAGGCCAAAGAGGAGCCTCACCATGAGCAAGTTTCGAACCAGCATCACCAAGCGCGCCATGCGCCGCAAACTCAAGGATGGAAGCATCGTTATTCTCGACCGCTATATCCTCAACTACAAAGACCCGGTCATGCAACAGCGCAAGTCCCAGTTCTTCGACACGCGCAAGGAAGCCGAAGCCGAGCAGCAGCGACTTTATAAGGCGGTCGCCGAAGGCTCTCCCCTGGACCCAAGCAAAGCCCCGACAGTCGCGGACGCGGTTGAATACTGGCTGAAAAGCTGTGAAGAGCGTGTGCGGCCCGATACCATTAAACTCTATCGCATGGTGGCGCGTAATTACATCGTTGGCCCTGCCTTCGAAGGATCAAAGGAAGAGAAGCATTTATTTCATACCACCGGCAAGGTTCCCGAAGGTAAGAAGCTGACGCCGCTGCTGGGGAAATTCCGCGTCTCCGAACTGACGACCGCGCAAATCCGCATATGGCACCAGACCGTAATGAAGCTCACGACGCCCTACATGGCGAAGGCGGCAAGAAAGGGTCTCTCCACGACACTTTCAATGGTAGGCGAGGACTTCGGCATTCGCGTTCCGCTCATGCCGAGACGTCTTGTCAGCGGCCATCGGAAAAGGCAGCGCCTTCTGCTACGCGCAGACGAAGTGAAGGCTATTTTTGATCACGCAAAGGGCGACAGGTACGGCCTTTTCTACGTGTTTCTCTTCATGACCGGTGCTCGGCCAAGCGAGATGCTCGGCCTATTGTGGGAAGATGTCGATTTTGTAGACAACGTGGTGCGTATTCGTCGCAACCAGGAGAAGGACGGCAGCATCAAGGACTTCCCAAAAACAGCGGCAGGGCAACGATCGATTCCTATGGCTCCGATGTTGCGCGAGGCTCTTCTGGCCTGGAAAGATATTTGTCCGCGCCGGGAAGGGTATCCAGAACGCGTCTTCCCTTGTCTTGGCTATAGATATAGCGACCCCAGCGGTCAGAGCCGCGCAGGGGGCGCTCTCACACTCTCCAACTTCCGTAACCGTGTCTGGAAGCCTATGCTGATGGCATTGGGATTGCCGCCTGTGACGCCCTACGTCGCCCGTCACCTAGTCATTTCGAATCTTCAGGCACAAGGAGTTGAAATTGGTATTGTAGCTAAGATCGCGGGCCATGCTAACCCGCAGATTACCTTGCAGCACTATACGCACCAAGTCCGAGATAGTACGGGGGTGATGGATAAATTGAATACGGCATACGGGTTGTAAATACCTATAGATTATTCGCCAACTTCATTAACATCAATAGGCTGACCTGCTATTTTGCGTTCATATTTTCTGATAAGATTAGATATATCGGGATCACCGAGCTGGTTTTCTGCCTCTTTCAGATTGGATATTGCATCATCGAATGTTTCGTACTTACCAGTTAACCTATAAATTTCTATACCCACATCGGCATATGATCCTAATACATATTTGTTATTTGGAAAGCGACGCAAGTTATCTTGTGCCAGAAAGCGCGCATCGTTAAGGATAACCATCCTATCCTCAGGCATCAATCCTGGGGTCTTTGTAGCTCGTGCTACCATTAGATTAGTTTTATATCGTGAAACAGGCCCGTCATTGCTAAAGTCTTTATCAAATATTCTGATTTCTGTTTCAGCGTGATCAAATTCTCCCATATCAATTAGGTTCCTGATGAGCCTATGGCGAGGCACTCGCTCACTGGGAGCGACAGATATCATTCTTCTGAGAAGACGATTTTGTATTTTCTTATCAGAAATTCGAGAAATCCCAGATTGGATATTACATAGCTCACGTATAGATCTAATTTCTATGTCATATGTTGGAGAAATGTGATCAATTACCTTTTCAAACAGACTAACCCAGTCGTTGTTTTCGCTAAATTTATACTTAGTTACAATGCCTGTAATAACTGGGTGACGTCCTCTCCACCCATATATCCCTTCTTTGATGTCTACATCGTACTCGCTGATAATATCGGTCATGTTAGATAATAAAGATGTAATTGCATCAGCAGGAATTGTAAGAAGTCTCACGATAAGTTGTCGATGTACTCTTACGCCGGCAGTCTCCAGTGCAGATACAAATTTGTATACATCTTGGTATTTTCGCTCCAAAGATGCGTATTCTCTCAGAATAATGTCATCGAACTTTTCAGACGCGAAAATGTTTTTTAAGCAGACAAACATATCTGAATGACATTTATCTACCAAGCGTCTCTTTTGCTCATGCTTAGAGAAACCACTAAAAGTGTGCTCTAATAATGGCTGGATATTAGGATGCTGAATCAGCAGCAAAAGCTTAGAAATTTCGTCTCCATCTAATTGAGATAAGATAAACTCTACGCCTTTCCTGTAGATATTTGGTGTTTTTACTCGAGGGTTCCAGTGGTTTTTACTAGAGGTAAGGACAATTTTTAAGGGGCAAGTCTCTAGGGTAGAAAGCTTATCCACTAAGTCATTTACTTCATATAAATACTGGTGGGCATCATCGATTAATAAAATTCCACTCTCATTTTTTTCCAGTAAGAGAAGGGCGGCATCAAACCAATCTTGCACTTGTAGCGCTTGATCTCTTTTATGCTCCCAGGCATAAAAGCCAGCTTCTATAGCCTTACTAAGAATTTGCCTTGCCGCTGTTGTTTTTCCCACACCGCTAGCGCCAAGAATCAAGAAACATATTTCTGAACCTTCTAGCTTAGATACGAGGGTAGATACAAAGCTACGCTCGAAGGTTAGATCTGCTTTTATATCGGGATAAGTTGCGGGACTCCCATTGAACATAGCGGCAATGTTCGGTGTGCCGGTCTGTATGCTATGTGATACATCTATACTAACAGGCAATAGAGAGGGAATATTATCTAGGAGGTTTTCTGTCGTTGCAGGGGCAAATAGCGGCGCGGGTTCCAGAGCGGCTAGAGCTGTGAAAAATTCATCAAGTCCGCCAAAAACCACTCGTACACCACGTGCTTCCATCAGCTCTGCTCGGTCGTCATCTCTTGTGTACATTAGCAATGTAATTTGCTTATTCGATTGGGTTTGTGTTTTGAGCTTAATAGCTCTTTCGACTATTTCTTTAACGTCTACGTCTTGGAGTGAATGTCCAATGATTACTAGATTTGCCTCGGCAAGATCGGATTTAAGACGATCAAATAAATAATTCCGGTAATCTTCAGTGTTATCGTAATCTGTTGTAGTTAAAATTAATCTTTCTTTATGCCCATCACAGATATCTTTTTTGATTGTACCGTGTATCTTAAATAATTTTGTAATACCGGACTTTGTGTGCGAGGTAAAATCATAGTTAGATGAATAAACTTGTAGGTCCTTACCTCTGCGATCGTAAACTACTTCTATCAGTTCATCGTAATTGGTCGTATAAAGAGATTTCCAATTATACAGGGGAAGGTTGAGCAAACCTCCAGTAGGCAAAATTTTACCATAGAGATTTCTTACTTCTGCAATCAAAGTCCGACGATCTCCACTTCTCTTTTCTATGAGTTCAGAAATTTCTGAGAGAGAAAAATTTCTAGCGTCTTGTTTAAATCTTTCGGAGAGGTGGGTAACTAGCTGAGGCACACTAGGAGCGCCAGATGGAATGGAGGCACCAGCTCCAAAAAGCAATACCGTATTCTCAGGGGAGATGGTTCTAATAAAAGAGTGTAAATCTCTAGTCATTTAATTTCCCTTGCTCAAATTAGCGAAAGTCTGAATCTATTATAGACGCTCCCTAAAGCCAAGCTGCAAGACTGTACACTGCTACGTCAATACTTAGCGAATTCCTGCCTAAGCGTTAGGAGTTCGAACTCCGCAAAGCCCCGTCCTTAGCGGCCTAAAGTTCATTCATTTGTGCGTGTTTGCAGCCGTGTTTTCCGGCTGGTTGCTCTTGCGCCGGAAAACAGCTACTTTCATACCTGCATAGGTAACTTCGACCTATGTTGGGGCTTTAGAATCCCGCACTAGTCGGTGACGTGTCCGTCATCACGTCGCTTCTCGACCTTTATGGCCGGGAGGCGGCGGCGTATGTCCAAGCCTCGCGGCTAAAGGCCGTCGCGGTCGTACTAGTGCGGCTTCTAAACTCCCGGTCGCCAGAGAAATCTGGCGACCGATTGTTTTAGGGGGAGTTTAAACAGTGCACGATATATTTGTTCCGTACATAGATCAGGCGTATGACAAGGTTAATTACCTACTTGAAATGCAGCCAGTCACTTGTGCTTCCTTGCCAAAGCAAATGCCGAAAGCGGGCATTTATCTTCTATCCGAAGGAGAGCGTCACTGGTACGTCGGACGCAGTAACAATATCCGAGGTAGGCTGGCCAGACACTCTAGGGCGGGCGCCACTCATAGAATGGCTGCCTTTGCTTTTCGTCTTGCACGCCAGCAAACGGGCAATTTAAAAGCGGCTTACAAAGCGGGGGCGGGATCTCGAGACGGGCTCATGAAGGAAGCTCTCTTCCTTGATGCTTTCTCTCGTGCAAAAGAGAGAATTCGGGCTATGGATGTGCGTTTTGTTGAGGAAGTAGATCCTACAAGACAGGCGTTGTTAGAGATTTATACGGCGGTAGTTTTAGGTACGCCATATAACGATTTTGACACGCATTAGGCCGTAGTTGGCTAACCTCTATTCAGGGTCTAAATCGGGCTAGTTAAGGGAATCTGATGAAGTCCAAGTTGCATCTTTCAGAGAGCAGAAATGCATAGGGGGCGTATTCGCCCATCGTTTTGTTAGGCAGGGGGCTGGAAATATAAAGGCAGCATGTAAAGCGAGTTTAGAATATTGAGGCGGCTAAATGCAAAAAGGCTATTTTCCAGAGGGCTTACTCCGACGAAAGTAGGGGCTTTTGAGCACTCATGTTTTTGAAATAGAATAATATTTTAAAAAATTACCCATGAAAAAATAATCAGTTATTGACTTATTTGTCATTTTGGCATAGAGTGGAACTATAAGTGGAGAAACACATGAAGCCCATTACACGCGCCAACCTCAGAAGCTCCCAAGAAAGGCCAGACGTTAGCCTTCAGATAGCTGACGCTTTTCGTGGCGGCGCAGCGAGCTCGGTGAAGAACGGGGCGATGATGGCTTTATTGCTCCGCTGGTCACAATCTTCTGAAGGTGACTTAAGGGGGATGCCCCCCCTCATGGAAGCTTCGGCTGACTTTATTGCCCGAGAAATGGCCAAGATTTTGAGGGTGCTGCACCCCGAGGGTGAATATGGGCTTCCAAATATGGTTGAAGGGCTGGGGTTGGGGGAGATCGAGCATTTCCGGCGCATTATTGTGGATAATCTTGAGGCGCGGGTTCCTCTGGGAGAGATTGCGGAAGCAATACTAGAAAATACGTTTGTGGAAACATGGATATCCAAAGAAAGCTGCGCCCTGATTATCACGGCTATGGATTCCGCTGAGGGCGCAACTATACGGTGTGCCTTTTCCTATGCAATACACCCCGCCTGGGAGCTATCCAAAAAGCATACCGTCTTTCTTGATATTGAAAATCTGGACTCTTCACGCATTCTTTCGTTATTGGCCGCAACATGCGGGTACGAGCTAAACATTCAGGTTAAGTCTATTATCTCTGCCGCCTCTGAGGATGATATCGGGAGGTTTGATCACGCGCTTATTATGCCCCCGCTCGGTATGAAGCTAAATCAGGGTGGGCTGCCCTACTTTACCGAGGTGTATTCGAGCGAAGCACTGGGCGCGGTTTGGGGCGCACGGTTGGGCAGGAAAAGGAACCTCGTCATCGTCGGCAATGGCCTATTATTCCGCACCTCGAGCAGAGACTCCGCATTTAAACAGGATCTCATAAACAAGTATGGGCTGGAATCAGTTCTTGCCCTGCCGCGTGGGGCTTTTCCGCGCACTGTGGTCGCTGGGTCTATTTTGGTGTTTTCCGGTACGGGCGTGCACGACCAAGGATCGATCTGCTTCCTTGATACAACTGAGCCGACGAACATCGATGGGGACTTTCTTAGAAAGCTTTTGAAAGGCAAGGAACGGCACAGTCATTGTGTGCGCGTACCATATGCAGAGCTTCTGGGATCAGGTTTTAACCTTTCGGTCGAGCGTTATGTGTTAGACGATGAAGCGCGACGTAACCTTAACTTACTTAAGCAGCAAGAGCTTCTCACCCTTGCGGACTTGGCTGAAATACACAGGCCGCAAGCATTGCCGCGAGGGAATGCTGAAGGGGGAGGGTTTATGGTTCGCGAGGCACTCCTAGTCGACATTGATGACGGCCTACTTTCGTTGCCTAACAAGCTCAGTGAGCTACCAACGAAAGCTGCCCCGCAGATCGAAGAGGCCATTCTTAAACCAAACGACATATTGCTCTCGATAAAGGGGACCATCGGGAAGGCGGCTTTGGTAACTGAAGATATTATTAAAGAAAGTGGCGGTGTTCCAATCGTTGCGGGCCAATCTTGCGTTATAATCAGGCTCCGGAAAAAGGGGGCAGTTAGAGATCCGCGAGTGCTGTTTGCATATCTCCGGTCACCGCTCGCGCAGTCGCTATTGCAGGGTATGGCGGGTGGGACGACTATCCAGAATGTCGCCATGGGCGGACTTAAAAATTTAGCGGTCCCGGTGATTCCCTTTGAACGTCAGGAGCTTATAATAACGAAATACCAAGAGTACGAGCGCATGCAACGCGAGTTAGACAAATTAAGAGAAAAGAAAAAGCGTGCCGAAGCGCACATCTATGAAATGGCGCAAGGCGCAGTAAGTCAGTAAACAGAGTCACAAAAAGCGGCTAATCAGGAGAAGGTGATGTTCGAACAGGTCTTTAAAAACATCGATGACGTTCTGTGGAAAGAGGCGGGGTGTACAACCGAGCTTGATTACACCGAACAATCCTCGTGGATGCTGTTTTTAAAATATCTGGATGATCTGGAGCAAGAACGGGCGATGACTGCCGATCTGAAGGGCAAATCGTACGAATTCATCATCGATAAAAAACACCGCTGGGCAAAATGGGCAGCCCCCAAAAAGGCAGACGGATCATTCGACCATGATAACGCCCTGACGGGTGAAGACCTGATCAAATACGTCAATGATGATCTCTTCCCCTATCTGAAGGGTTTTAAACAGCGCGCCACCAGCCCCGATACCATCGAATACAAAATCGGCGAGATTTTTGGCGAAATCAAAAACAAGTTTCAAAGCGGCTACAGCCTGCGTGATGCATTGGAGCTGATGGACGGCTTGCGTTTCCGCTCACAGCAGGAAAAGCACGAGCTTTCACACCTCTACGAAGCCAAAATCAAGAACATGGGTAATGCAGGGCGCAATGGCGGGGAATATTACACGCCGCGCCCGCTGATCCGTGCCATGATACAGGTGGTAAAACCGAAAATAGGCGAGCGTATCTATGACGGCGCTGTCGGCTCCGCAGGGTTTTTGTGCGAAGCGCATGACTACCTCAGAAAAGGCGAGCTGACCACCAAACAGCTTGAAATCCTGCAAACCAAAACTTTTTACGGCAAGGAAAAAAAGAGCCTCGCCTACGTTATCGCGATCATGAATATGATCCTGCACGGGATCGATACCCCCAATATCGTACACACCAATACCTTGTCCGAAAATATCAGCGATATTCAGGACAAAGACCGTTTCGATGTCATCCTTGCCAACCCGCCTTTTGGCGGCAAGGAGCGTAAGGAAGTGCAGCAAAACTTCCCGATCAAAACCGGAGAAACCGCGTTTTTGTTCCTTCAGCATTTTATCAAATCGCTGAAGGCTGGGGGCAGGGCGGCCATTGTCATTAAAAACACCTTCCTGTCAAATTCGGATAACGCCTCAAAAGCGCTGAGGCAGGAACTGCTACAAAGCTGCAACCTGCATACGGTGCTGGATTGCCCCGGCGGCACGTTCCTTGGCGCGGGTGTCAAGACAGTGGTGCTGTTTTTCGACAAAGGCGCACCGACGCGCAAGGTCTGGTATTACCAGCTTGATCCCGGTCGCAACATGGGCAAAACCAATGCCCTGAATGACGATGACCTGAAAGACTTTGTCGAGCTGCAGGCGAGCTTCGCCAAGAGTGATAAATCATGGTCTGTCGATGTGAATGACATTGATCAGAGCAGTTTTGATCTTTCCGTTAAAAATCCTAATAAAAAAGAAGAAGCCGCCCTGCGCGAGCCGGAAGAGATCATTGCTGAAATGATCGCGCTTGATGCTGAAAGCGCGGGCATTCTTGAGAATATTCGGGGGATGCTGTGAAGAGTGGATGGGTAGAAAAAAACCTCAAGGACTTATGCAAGGTTGATTGGGGAAATACAAATCTTACAAAGTCGTCTTACATCGAAGACGGCGCGTTTCTAGCAGTTTCAGCCGCAGGATGTGATGGAAGAATAGGGCATAAGGAACACTCAAAGTACACCCCTGTTCTATCAGCCATTGGGGCGCAATGTGGGAAGATGTTCTTTCCTGAAGAAGACTTTACTGCGATTAAAAATACCATCACACTCACGCCTAAAGAAGAAAAAATTCAAGGGAAATTTCTTTATTATCTCTTTACCTTTATAAAGCTTCCGCAGCGTGGAGCAGGTCAACCTTTCATTTCAAAAGGAGATATTGAACGTTTTGCTGTCAGTATCCCCCCACTTCGCGAGCAAAAACAGATCGTAGCCATTCTGGATGAAGCGTTTGAGGGGATCGCGGCGGCAACAGCCAATGCCGAAAAAAACCTCGCCAACGCCCGCGAGCTGTTTGATACGTATCTCAATTCTATTTTTACTAAGCAAGGGGATGGGTGGATTGATACACCACTAGGCAAAACGTGTGGCTTCGTGCGCGGCCCCTTTGGGGGAAGCCTAAAAAAGTCTATTTTCGTGTCAAGTGGCTATGCCATTTATGAGCAACAGCATGCAATCTATAATCAGTTTGATGATGTACGATACTTCATTAACGATAAGAAATTTAAGGAGATGCAACGGTTCGAGCTTTTTCCGGATGATTTAATTATGAGCTGTTCTGGAACGATGGGACGCGTTGCAATTGTCCCCAAAGACATTAAGCGAGGGATCATCAATCAAGCTCTGCTAAAATTGACGCCGACCGATAAAATTTTGAACACATTTCTTAAGTTTTGGATGGAAAGTGAAGCCTTTCAAGATGCTCTGAGCGCATATTCAGGGGGTGCTGCTATTCAAAATGTAGCTTCAGTAAAGATATTGAAAGAAATAAAAATTCCATTGCCTCCCATCAAGGTGCAAAGTCGTATTGTCGAAAGTATTGATCGTATGCGCAAAGAAACGCAGCGACTAGAAGATGTATATCAGAAAAAGCTCTCCTCTCTAGCTGAACTAAAGCAATCTCTCCTTCAAAAAGCCTTCGCTGGTGAGCTGACCACAGAAACGGCAAAAGCTGCAAAAAAAGAGGCTGTTGCATGAACGAGGCAGAAACACGCGCTGAACTGATTGATCCTGCCCTGAAAGCTGCTGGCTGGGGTGTAGTAGATGGCAGCCGTGTGCGTCGCGAGGTAATTACGCTTGGTCGTTTGCAAGGGGCAGGGCAGCGTGCAAAACAGGATATTGCAGATTACGTTCTGTTTTATAAAGGCCAGAAACTGGCGGTGATCGAGGCGAAGCGGCGCGACCTTCCTGATACCGAGGGCGTGGCACAGGCCAAAAAATATGCCGCCATGCTGCATACGCGTTTCACTTATTCCACCAACGGCGACGGTATCTATCAGATTGATATGCAGACGGGGGCAGAAGCTTATATCGAACGCTACCCGACGCCAGACGAGCTTTGGGCGCAAACCTACGCTGAGGCCAACGAGTGGCGGGAGCGTTTTGGCGCTGTACCTTTCGAGGATAAAGGCGGGCAATGGCAGGCGCGTTATTACCAGCACAACGCGATTAACAAAACGCTGGAGGCTGTGGCGCAGGGCAAAGACCGTATCCTTCTGACGCTTGCCACCGGAACAGGTAAAACAGCCATTGCCTTCCAGATTGCATGGAAACTGTTTCAGAGCCGCTGGAATTTATCGGGCGCGCCAAC
Organism: Micavibrio sp. UBA2020; assembly: GCA_002334985.1. Classification (GTDB taxonomy): domain Bacteria; phylum Pseudomonadota; class Alphaproteobacteria; order Micavibrionales; family UBA2020; genus UBA2020. The sequence continues at coordinate 15,378 of DDBY01000144.1, read as the reverse complement.
TCGACAGCCGCGCATTTTGTTTCTGGCAGACCGTAATATTCTGGCCGATCAGGCTTACAACGCGTTTTCGGCTTTTCCCGATGATGCGCTGGTAAGGATTGACCCTGAAACCATCCGCAAAAAAGGCCGCGTGCCGAAAAACGGCAGTATCTTTTTTACGATCTTTCAGACCTTCATGTCCGGTACGGATTCCGAAGGCAAGCCCGCGCCAAACTTTGGGGAGTATGCTCCGGATTTCTTTGATTTTATCATCATCGATGAATGTCACAGGGGCGGCGCGAATGACGAGGGGAACTGGCGCGGCATTCTCGAATATTTCTCGCCCGCCGTGCAGCTTGGCCTGACCGCGACGCCGAAGCGCGAGAACAATGCCGATACATATAAATATTTTGGCGATCCGGTTTATATCTACTCCCTTAAAGAAGGGATCAATGACGGTTATCTGACACCCTTTAAAGTCAAACAGATTGCCACCACTATTGATGATTACGTTTACACCTCTGATGACCAGTTGATCGAGGGGGAGATCGAGGAAGGACGCCGCTACGTCGAAAGCGACTTTAACCGCGTCATTGAAATTCCGGAGCGGGAACTGTACCGCGTCAAATTGTTCATGGAAGACATCGACCAGAGCCAGAAAACCATCGTCTTCTGCGCAACGCAAGAACACGCCCTGATAGTACGCAATGCCATTAACCAGATCAAAACAAGCGCAGACCCCAATTACTGCGCCCGTGTTACCGCCAATGATGGGGAGCTGGGGGAGCAGTTTCTGCGTGCTTTTCAGGATAACGAAAAGACAATCCCGACCATCCTGACCACTTCGCAAAAGCTCTCCACGGGCGTTGATGCGCGTAACGTGCGGAATATTGTTCTGATGCGCCCTGTGAATTCGATGATCGAATTCAAGCAAATCATCGGGCGCGGCACACGTCTTTATGACGGTAAAGACTATTTTACCATTTATGACTTTGTGAAAGCCTACGAGCATTTTAACGATCCCGAGTGGGATGGCGAGCCTGTTGAGCCAACAGCGCCAAAACCCAAATCAGGCGGCGGTGAAGAGCCTACGCCGCCGGATGATGGCGAAGGTGGAGAGGGCGGCGAAACAAAAGGCGGCGAGCCTGCGCCGCAGAGGCAGCGCGTTAAAATCAAGCTGGCAGACGGCAAAGAGCGTACGATCCAGCATATGGTCGCGACAACCTTCTGGAGCCCGGATGGAAAGCCGATGTCTGCGGCTGAGTTTATTGAGCGGCTTTTTGGCGAGTTCCCTGCTTTATTCAAGGATGAAGACGAGCTACGCAAGATTTGGGGCGTGCCTGCAACGCGCAAGGCTTTGCTCGAAACCTTGAGCGAGAAGGGCTATGGAGAGGCTCAACTGGCTGAAATCAGTCACATGATTAACGCAGAAAAGAGCGATATTTTTGACGTTCTGGCTTATGTCGCCTTTGTCATTTCCCCGATAACGCGAGAGCAACGCGTTTCAAGCCATAAAGACAAAATCTTGTCGCAATACGATACCAATTTGCAGGCATTTCTTGATTTCGTTCTGTATCAGTATGTCCGTGAGGGGGTAGGCGAGCTTGATCAGGAAAAACTGCCTCACCTTTTGGAGCTCAAATATAAGGCTGTCCATGACGCCATGAAAACACTTGGCGGCGCAACACGTGTGCGCGAGGCTTTTGTGGGGTTTCAGAAAAATTTATACTAAGGAAAAGTAAAGATAGCTGTAAAACAGAAAAAAAGACATCATCAGCTTGTCATGAACTATGGTCTATTCTGGCATAGGGCTGCGTAAAAGGTTACGACGTGCGAGTGACTAGCCTCGGGAAAATTAAGCAGCGCGCTCCATATTCGTAATAAGTTGGTAGTGAAAAACATTCTTTAGAGCGTCATAGATAGTTTCAATTTTCGTTGCGTGATCCAAATCCACCATGCGACGGACAGCACCTTCGGCAATATCCAGGCGTTTTCCTAACGCGACGTTAGAAACATTTTTCTCGCGCATAGCCATATAAAGACCAAGCTTTGCTGCCTCAAGTGGCGTCAGGTGTACCAAATCTTTTCCTGCGGAAGGTTGCGGAATAATCTTTCTATCTTCGACATATCCACGCAAGGCTGCGACAAGGGCATCCTTCGCAAGAGCTTCCGCCTCTTTGCGAGTAGACGCGCCAGTCAATGCTTCCGGTACGTCGGGAAAGGTAACGATGTACTCATTTCCGTCCTTACGGATTTTTACGGGGTAAGAGAATTGCATTCTAGCCTCCTAAAGATCTTGTTTGTTGATGCGAAGTTGCTTGCACATTTCATGCAGCAGGCCAGAGCCAATCTCGCCATGTTTGACGGTCGTAAAGCTTGTTCCATAGTAAACTCGTTCATGGGAGCCCTTTCCCCGGTTTTCTTCCCGGCAGTTGACCCCATTAGAGCGAGCCAGCTTTTTGACCCGTTTCTTAAATTCCTTGCCGTCCATGACTAACTCTTCATAAGAATAAATATCGCACAAATTTGTACGAAAGTCAATATTTTCGTACATAAATGTGCTATTTTAGAGAATCTACTATTTAAAGTATAAACGTTATCAAAGTTTTAGTCATGTATGAGGAGCGGGAACGCCCCATTGAGCGCATAAAAGTAAAAAATAGCTTTAAATAGCATCTAATAGATGCTATATTTAACTAATAATGGCTAAAGGAGAGCTCAATATGTCCCCCCAATCCACCATTCAGGTCCCTATATCTACCCGCCAGTTTCTTAATTTGGCGGAGTTTCTGAAATCTGCGAATAGCGATGCTGATCCGGTGGATATTATTGCCCTAGCGATAGACTATTGGATGGAGAATGCGTCCTGGAAGAAACAAGACTTAGTCCCACAGCCGGTTAGGTCAGCGGACAAAGGCTACCATTGGAAAGACGTTTTTCTTCCTAATGGAACAAGCCTTCGTATGAAATATAAAGATGAATGGTATTACGCGGCGGTTCAGGGCGATAAAATCCTCCATGAGGGTGCAAGCATTAGTCCTAGCGAGTTTGCCAATAAGGTCACTCAGACGAGCAGAAACGCATGGCGGGATATTTGGGTGAAACGTCCGCATGATATCGAGTGGATCTTTGCGGATAGCCTCCGGAGTAAGGGGGAATAGGGGGCTGCCCTAAAAGTGTCTTTTCGTGCTGTAGCGTGCTTTTTCGTTTCCGGAAGTCATGCAAACACACTGCAAACACAACCACTTACGGTAAAAGAGCGACTTCGGGAATGCTTTCCGTACAATGGTTTACGAGCTAAAAAACGAGTTCGAATTCCTGCCAGAAGGTTAGGAGTTCGAATCTCTTCGGGCGCGCCATTTTCTCCTTTATAAATAGCTCGTATCATTTTCGCGGTGTGCTTTGCGTGCGCCGCGTGCTTTTCAAATGCCAAGGATGAACGACATGACGGCCGCGCCTAAAAAGAAACCTGCATCCGCGCAAAAAAAGACCTCTGCGCATCCGCTTTTGTGGCCGGCGGCGGTTTTGATAGGGGCGGGGATGATTGCGGCGGCGATTGTTTTTGCGCCCCAGCGCGCCAGCGCTCCTGTGGCCGTGCCCGCGCCCAAAGCCGCCGCGCCTGCCGTCTATACAAATGACATACCGCGCACCACAGCGCCGATGGGCGATCTGACGGAGCTGTTCGAACACCGCATTTTCAGCGTCAAGGACGAAAACGGCAACGGTCACGACCTCAATTATTATTTCTACGCGCCGGAAAAACCCTATCCGCCCGGCTTGAAGTTTCCGCTGGTGATGGTGCTGCACGGTGCGCCCGGCAATGCATACGCGGCGCAGGCTTTGGCGGCCAATGCGGCAATGCGCATTAAATATCCGGCCTTTATCGTTGTGCCGGTTTTGCCGACAAATAAAACATGGTCTTTCCCGCAAAGCTTCCCCGAAGACGTGCCGCTCAAAGCATACTTCATGAATAAAGAACAAGACCTGCCCGATGCCGTTGCGGTGATACGCAATCTCAGCGCGCAATATCCGGTGGATACAGACAGGGTCTATGCCATCGGCTGTTCCGAAGGCGGCACGGGCGTTTACGGCGCGCTGCGCGACCATCCGGATGTATTTGCCGCAGGCGTTGTCATCAGCGGCCTTTGGACGCAGGCCGATGCGCCGCAGCTGACCAGACGTCCGCTGACGATTATGCACGGCGCGCTGGAAACCGAAGCGCCCGTGCAGCTGGCACGCGCGATGGCGCAGCAGATTAAAGCCCGCGGCGGCAAGGTGCAGTATGTCGAAATGCCGGAGACGGGGCACGAATGCCCGTCGATGATTTATTACAGCGCCACGACATGGAACTGGCTTTTCATGCATAAAAAACCGGCGGCACGCTGAGCAAGCTGCCGCACGTCTGCGACGAGATGGGGCTAACATATTGTTTTATAATAAATACCTTCTCATCTCTAATAACGCTCTTGTCTTATGAAAAATATAGGCATACAATCTCCCGCTAGGGTTTCAAGGCAGGAGAGGGCGCAGCCCCATGGCGTATAAACACAAAAGCCATTTGCAAGAGCAGTTCAGAAGTCAAAGCCGCCGCAAAGTGGCGGCGCGCGTGCTGGCAGCCGCGCTGATGCTGGGCGCGGGGACGGGGGCTCTTTGGTATGGCCTTTCCGAAGACGACAAACCGCGTGCGCCGGCGGTGCCTGTGGTTGTGCCGCAAGAGCCGCCGCTTTATACCCGTGCGCTGACAGAGGGCGAAGCGGCGCTGGCGCATAAGTTCTTCGGCGATGCGCTGGATGTCTCCGCTGTGCGTATTCAGGTTTTCAAAACCCGCAACGATAACGCGCCGACTTTTGTTATGCCGGGCGACAAGGAAAATATCCGCATACATGGCGAGCATTATGCGTCCCCCGATTACAGCCGCGAGCAAAACGCTTTTCTGTTCGGCGCCATCGTGCATGAATTCACCCGCCTGTGGCAGCATCAGGCTGGCAAAGAATGGCGGCACGCCGATAATACGGATTACGGCTATGCGCTGCATAGCTCTTTAGCATTTGGTCATTACGGCGCGTATCAGCAGGCGTCTATCATGGAAGATTACGCAAGGCGGTTTTTCCATGAGACCTACCAGTCAAACTGGATGGCGCGCGAATACGGCGCGGATAATTGCAGCGCCGATGATTTTCTTATCCGTGTGGTTGAAAACCAGTTCCCCGCCGCGCGTCAGGCGCGCGCGCGGCAGCAGGCTGAATATATGCGCGGCCCCACAGAGGCCGAAGCGCGGGTGATGCGCGGTATCTTCGGTTCGGAAATAGAGGTAAAAGACGTCCGTATCCATGCCGAGCCGCGCAGCTGCGGGCCGCGCCAGATTGCCTCCGTCAACAGTCCGCGCGATATGTTCTTCTGGTCGGCGTCTTATCATTCGCATGATTTCGCGCGGGATAAAGAATCCGACAACCTTGGCAATTTTCTGCACGAAGCCACCCATATCTGGCAAAAACAAAACGACTACAAACACACGAACTGGCAACAGCCGAATGCGTGGAAAATGTATAACTATCCAATCGACCTCCGGAAATGGCGGTTCGAAGATTACGGTGTCGAACAGCAGGCCGCCATCATCGACGATTACGCGCGTGCCTATCTGCACAGCGAAAGCACGGCAAAATGGCTGCCGAACACCTATGCCGACAGCCGCCATAACCGCGAATTGGTGCGTCATCTGGTCGAAACGCGCTTCCCCGAGGCGCGCAAAACGCGCCTATATTTTGAAAAGAACGGCGTTCTGCCCATGCCTACGCCGCAAATGGCCGCGGCGGCGGCCGCGCCTGTTTCGGCATCGGCATCCGGCGCGGCGTCTTCCGCCCGTAAAATCGCCGTTGTCCGTTAAGCGGCGGCGTTTTATAAAAGAGCCATAAAAAGCCGTGCCGCCAAAAACGGGCGGGAGAGGGAAACATGAAAATCAATATTGTCGGGCGCGGGGTTTTCGGCGCGTTTTTGATGTCCGAACTGGCGCCCTATGCCGACATCAGCGATGACGCGGATACGGTGCTGCTGGCCGTGCCGGTGTCTGCCGTGGCGGACGTGGCCGCGCAGTATGCGGGCAAGCATCTTGTGAATCTTTGCTCCGTGCAGGCGGCGGCGAATGCGGATTGCCTGCGCCATAGCGCGCGTGTGAGCGGTATTCACCCCATGTTCGGTCCGCAAAGCCCGCGCACCAACCGCACCTGCATCGTCACCCAGCGCTGCGACGAAACGGCGGCGGTTTGCGACCTTTTTGAAAAAATCGGGGCGGAGATTGTGACCCATAAAGGCGATACCCTGATAACGGGGGCGCTGCATGACGACATGATGCGCAAAACCCATCTGCCCGTTTTGATGTTCGGCGAGCTCGCGGCGCTGATTGTGGAGCAGGCGGCGGACGTGCCGGATAATTGCCTGCCGACATCCTTCAAACGGCTCAAGGCGCTGGCCGAGCAGATGAAAGATATGTCCCCCGGTACGGTCGAAAGCATCCGCAGCAATTTGCAGAAAAACCCCCAGAATTTTAACTAGGCCGCCAAAATGCCCCTTAACCCTGCGGGCTCCAGCGGCGGCGGTGCAGGGCGGCGTATAAACATTGTTAAAAATCAACCGCATAGCCCTAAAACGGGTGAATTAGATTACATTTTATTCAAATTTTTGGTAAACTAGGGAATAGGCTTGAAATAACATGTGCGTGCGAGTGAGTCGCTCCGCGCGGTCGGTTTGAAGGTCTGCGCCGTTTATTATATGGGTCGGTCCAATGACAAAAAACAATCTTCTGTCTTTTGCGGTGGTGTTGTTCATCGGGCTCGGGCTCGGCTTTACCGCCAATTTCGCCCATGCCCAGACCGAACCGGGCTGTCCGCCCGAAGCGAAGGAAGCGGCCGATAACCACGCCGAAGTCAAACGCGTAGAGGGCAATGCCCACGCCAAACAAAACACCCCCCAAAACGACAACGCCCCCGGTATGACGTGCTTCGACCACGCCATGGCCTTGACGGCGCGTCTGGGCGGCATTTTCTCAGACGTGACGCCGACCAACGTGCCGGCGGCGGTTGAATCTGTTTTCGGTACCAGCTCTTTCCCTGATTTCGGGGCCAGCACCAAACTCGTCAAAGGTTTGAACGCGGTGGTGACGCCGACGGTGCAGGAACACGCCATCAACTTCACGGACTCCCTGTCGCAGGCGCTTGGCGCGACGGTTATGGGCTATGTGAACGCCTTTGTCAGCGACGTTATCGACCCTATTCTGAACAGTATCGCGGGGCCGCTCGCCACGCTCAACGGCTACGTCGCCGACCTCAACAGCTACTACAGCATCCTGAACACCGCTTTGACGCTGCTTGGCGTTTCAACCCCCGCGGTCATTCAGGCGGCAGTCACGGCCATCAACAGCGCGTGGACGACCATCAATAACTTCATCAGCACAGCCGTTTCCACGATTGTGAACACCATCAACAGTATTGTGCAGACGGTGACGGATGCCATCACCAGCGCGGTGACCAGCCTTGTTTCCGCTGCCGTGCCGGAGGGCGAATGCTCCCGCATTTCCCAGCTCTGGGGTAACGACTTCCCACCCGACTTCCGCAGCCTGATTGGCAGCGCGGTAGAACGTGGCACGCCTTATTTCACCATGTACCAGATGCTTGAAGGCGGCATCCCGACAACATTCGGCGAGCCGGGCGCGCGTTTGCTGACTGAAATTTTCTCTGACGCCAACGCAACGACTCTTCAAAATGCGCTTGATGACCTGCTGCCCGGTGGTGTGCTTTCCGGCCCGGGCTCCATGCCCAGCTGGGGTGCGGTGCCGACCATCGACCCTCTTGCGACTATCGAAGATTTGGTCGGGCAGATGTAAACGGAATTCTTTAGATGCAAAAGACGCCGCCTTGCAGGGCGGCGTTTTTTTGTGCCGTAAAAAAAGCCCGCCGCAAGGGAGGGCTCCTTGCGGCGGGCAGGGCTTCTTCGGGGAAGAAGGTGTCTCGTTTACTTCTGGAGGATTTCCTTGTACTTGCCCTGCAGCGCCACGTCATGCTGCACCAGCTCGGCAATGCGGTTGTACTCGGTCAGGCTGAGGTCGGAACCTTCGACGATTTTCATCATCTCTTTGTTGGCCTCCGCGCTCAGCGCGCTTTTTTCGGTGACATCGGATGTCGCGGCGATTTTGGCCTGATATTCCGCATTCAGGCTTTCCACTTCCTGATGCACGTCTGCAAACTCTTCGAGTTTCTTATCCGTGACATCGGCCGCGGTTTTCGGCGCTTCCATCTGCGTGCCTGCGGCGGTATCGGCGGCGTTCGCAGCCGCTGCGGGCATCAGGAACATTGCGCTGGCGCCAAGCGCCATAAGGGTTTTCTTGATTTGCATGATAAGTCTCCTTCTGTGTTGTATGACTTTTCTCGTTTCGTCACCTTCGCCTACGCGCCGCGCAAAATGCGCGTTCCGAAAAAGATTCATGCTATGACAAGCGTGCCGCTAAGCGCATGAAAAAAGGCGAAGAATTTTTTCTTCGCCTTTTTTCAAATCAGCCAATTGTTTCTGGATTGTTGCCGCGATGTTACGCGGATTTTGCCAGTTTTTGCTTTTCGACAAATTGCAGGATGCTGGAAAAATCCAGCTTGCCGCTGCCGGCTTCGCTATGCGCCTTGTAAAGCTCGCGTGCGTGCGCGCCGAGCGGCGTTGCGGCCGCAGCGGAGGCCGCGATTTCCATCGCCAGCCCCAAATCTTTCAGCATCAGGTCGGTGCCAAAGCCGCCGGTGTAGCCGCGCGATGCGGGCACGTTTTCCATCACGCCCGGCATGGGGTTATAGACTTCGAGCGTCCAGTTGCGGCCGGAGCTTTTGGACATGATTTCCGACAGTACCTTGGGGTCAAGCCCGCCGGAAACGCCGAGGTTCAGCGCCTCGCTCGTGCCAATCATCAAAACGGCCAGCAGCATATTGTTGCAAATCTTGGCCAGCTGCCCCGCGCCGCTCGCGCCTGCGTGAAAAATGTTTTTACCCATTTTCTCAAGCGCAGGGCGGGCGGATTCAAGGTCGGCTGCCGCGCCGCCGACGATAAATGTCAGCGTCCCTGCCGCTGCGCCTGCCGTGCCGCCGGATACCGGCGCATCAATCATGCGAAAGCCTTTTTGCGTGGCGGATTTGGCGACATCGCGTGCGATGTCGGCGTTGATGGTACTTGAATCGATAAGCAGTGCGCCCGCTTTGGCATGGGCAAGTACGCCCGATGCATCCAGATAGACTTTCTTAACATGCTCGTTACCCGGCAACATGGTGATGACGATATCCGCATTCTTCACGGCGGTGGGGATATCGGCTGCGGCGGTCGCGCCTGCGTCCGTCAGTTTTTTGACGGCATCCGGCATCACGTCGAAAACGCTCAGGTTGTATCCGGCTTTACACAGGTTCAGCGCCATCGGGCCGCCCATGTTGCCAAGGCCGATGAAGGCGATATGCTGGGTCATGATAAAATCCTTTCGGGTTTAAAAAGGCAAATCAGGGTTTTGCTTCGTCTAGCACGCTGCGCGAGATAATCAGGCGCATGATTTCATTCGTGCCTTCGAGGATTTGGTGCACGCGCAAATCGCGCAGCAACCGCTCGATGGGGTAGTCGCGGGTATAGCCGTACCCGCCATGCAGCTGCAGCGCATCGTTCACAATGTCGAAACAGTGGTCTGACGCGAATTGTTTGGCCATCGCGCAGGCGGTAATCGCGTCGGGCGCGCCTGCATCCAGCAGAACGGCCGCGCGGTGCACCATGGTGCGTGCCGCAATCAAACGGGTCGCCATATCGGCGATTTTGAATTGAACGGATTGAAAGCCTGCCAGCGATTGGCCGAATTGCTGGCGCGTATGCACATAGCCGCGCGCCGCGTCATAAGCCGCCTGCGCCCCGCCGAGCGAGCAGGCGGCGATATTAATCCGTCCGCCGTTCAGCCCTTTCATGGCGATGGTAAAACCCTCGCCTTCGGCGCCCAGCAGATGATGCTCCGGCACGAATACGTTTTCAAATGTGATGCCGCGCGTGGGCTGGCTGTTCCAGCCCATTTTTTCTTCTTTGCGGCCATAATGAATGCCCTCGGCTTTCGCATCGACGGCGAAGGCGGAAATGCCCTTGGGCCCCGCACCGCCGCTGCGCGCCATCACAACCAGAAAATCCGTGGCGCCCGCGCCTGAAATAAACGCCTTCGCGCCTGTCAGGCGCCAACCGCCATCGACTTTTTCCGCCCGCGTTTTGAGGTTGCCGGCATCGGAGCCGTTGCCCGGCTCGGTCAGGCAGTAAGACGCGAGTTTTTGTCCGGACGTCAGCGCGGCCGACCATTCGGATTTCAGCTGCGCGCTGCCCCATGTGGACGTCATCCACGCGACCATATTGTGAATGGAGATGTAAGCCGCGGTTGAAGGGCAGGCCGCCGCAAGTTCCTCAAGGATGATTGCGGCATCCAGGCGCGAAAGCCCCATGCCGCCATCGTCCGGCGGGCAGTACATGGCGCAAAAGCCCATTTCGCCGGCCTTTTTGATGACATCGATGGGGAAATGCGCGGTGGCGTCCCACTCTGCCGCATGCGGGCTCATTTCCGCATGGGCAAAATCACGCGCGGCCTGCTGGAATGCGTGCTGGTCTTCGCTGAGGTTGAAATCCATGTCGGCGGTGTCCCTTTGCGCTTATTTCAGGCTGATGGTCGTGTTCACGCCGCCCGTGCTGGCCGCGTCGTCAAACCAGCGCGAGGTGACGGTTTTGGTCTGGGTGTAGAACAAAATGACCTGCTTGCCGTAAGGGCCGAGGTCGCCCAGTTTCGATGCGCGCGAACCGCTGAAGGAAAACAGCGGCACCGGCACGGGAATGGGCACGTTGATGCCGACCTGACCGACGTCGATTTCTTCCTGAAACTTGCGCGCCGCGGCGCCGGACTGCGTAAAAATCGCCGTGCCGTTGCCGTTCGGGTTGCTGTTGATGAAGGCGATAGCGTCATCCAGCGTTTCCACGCCCGCGATGCAAAGCACGGGGCCGAAAACTTCCTTGTTATAAATATCCATTTTCGCGGTCACGCCGGAGAAAATCGTCGGGCCGACGAAATTGCCCTTCTCGTAGCCTTTGGGCGCGGCGGCGCGGCCGTCCAGCTCCAGCTTTGCGCCTCCTTTCACGCCTTGTTCGATAAGGGTGCAGATGCGGTCTTTCGCGGCGCAGGAAATCACGGGGCCGAGGTCGGTATTCGGCTCATGTCCTGCATTCACACTGAGTTTTTTCGCTTTCTCGACGAATTCGGGAATCCATTTTTGCGCATCGCCCACCAACACGACGACGGACGTCGCCATGCAGCGTTGCCCCGCCGCGCCGAAGGACGAACCCACAAGCGCATTGATGGATTGCTCTTTCGCCGCATCGGGCAGGACGATGGCGTGGTTTTTCGCGCCCATCATGCACTGTACGCGTTTGCCCGCCAGCGTGGCGCGGTTATAGACATGGGTACCGACGGCGGTCGAGCCGACGAAGGACACGGCTTTGATATCCGCATGGTCGCAAATCGCGTTCACGACCTCGGGGCCGCCATGCACAACGTTCAAAACGCCTGCGGGGATGCCGGCCTCAATCGCCAGTTCGACCAGTTTCATGGTCGAAAGCGGGTCTTGCTCCGACGGTTTCAAAACGAATGTATTGCCGCAGGCAATCGCCATCGGGAACATCCAGAGCGGTATCATGGCCGGAAAGTTGAACGGGGTGATGCCCGCACAAACGCCCAGCGGCTGCAAAACGGTATAAGTATCGACGCCGTTTGCGACGTTATTGGCAAGCTCGCCCATTTGCAGGTTGCCGATGTTGGCCGCATGTTCGACGACTTCGAGGCCGCGGAAAACATCGCCTTCTGCATCGGGCAGGGTCTTGCCTTGCTCTGCCGTCAGCACCGCCGCGATTTCTTTCATATTCTCGCGGATGAGCTGCTGGTATTTGAGGAAGATGCGCGCGCGCGCGCCGATGGGCGTGAAGCGCCATGTTTTGAAGGCTTCTTTCGCGGCGGCGACAGCGGCATCGACTTCGTCTTTGGTTGCGAAGGGGACGCGCGCGAGGACTTCCTGCGTCGCGGGGTTGATGATGTCGCGCCATTCCGTTGTTTTGGATTCAACGAATTTGCCGCCGATAAGCAGCTTGACGGTTTCGGCTGCGGCGGATTGGGTTTTGGGGTTTGCGGACTGGCTCATGGCGCACCTCTTATTCGTGGTTGAGTCTTTAATATGGTTGCTGTGGAATGTTATGCCATGCGCGGCGGCGGGCGTAAACACACGCCGGATTCTTTCGTAAAAAAGCAGCGATATTTGGAACTTTCTTGCGTCAAAAACGGTTGTCAATTTTGTGCGGCGCACTACATGATTTATACGCCCCGTTTCGGGGGTGCATTTTCGTGCCGCGTAACAGATATAGAAAACAACCCGCTCGAAGGAGAATTCCGGATATGGCAAAAGAAATTTGTGCAATGCAAAATAACACCGCCTGCACGCTACGCAAAGGCCTTGGCTTCATGGCGCTGACGGCTGCGGCTGTCGCGGGCTGGCTGGCTTTCGGCGCGTCTGATGCCCTTTCGGCTACGGTCGGTGAAAAAGCGCCTGCCTTCACCGCAAAAACAGCGGACGGTAAAGATGTTTCCCTGTCCGATTTCGCGGGCAAGGTTGTGGTGCTGGAATGGCACAACAAAGATTGCCCCTTCGTTGTGAAGCACTACGAAAGCGGCAACATGCAAGCGCTGCAAAAAGAAGTGACGGCGAAAGATGTCGTCTGGCTGACCGTGAATGGTTCCGCCGAAGGCAAGCAGGGCTATGAAACGGGTGAGCAAGCGTTGAAAACCGCGGCAGAAGACGGCGCGGCGGCAACGCATATCCTGATTGACTCGGACAACGTCATTTCCAAAGCGTATGAAGCCAAAACCACCCCGCACATGTTTGTGGTGGATAAAGAAGGCACGCTGGTTTATGCGGGCGCTATCGACGACCGCGCTTCTTTCAAACAAGAAGACATTCCGGGCGCCAAGAACTATGTGCGCGAAGCGGTGAATGCCGTTTTGGAAGGCAAGGCGGTTGAAACCGCCTCCACCAAGCCTTATGGCTGCGGCGTGAAATACGCAGACTAAAAAAGTTACTTCCCTGTACTACACACACGCAAAACCCCGGCGGGCACCCTCGCCGGGGTTTTTGTTTTGTGTCTAAAAACTTTATTCGTCTTGCTGTATCACCACCGCTTTGCCCGTCCCGCGCGGAATTTCACGCACAAAAGACGTATCTTCGGCACGGTCGCCCAGATAGCGTTTAATCAGCACTTCGCCGATGCCGACCATGCTGCCGGTGTGTTTTTTATCCATCTCCAGCCACGCCACCAAATTGTCGATGGGCAGCCATTCGATGGCATGCGGGTTGTTCGACAGCGGGTCGTAAATCACGATGATGGTGTGGAAAACATATTCTTCGTGCGGCACCAGAACGAACTGCACCTGCCCCGGCTGGAAATTATGCAGGCGGCGGTAATCCGCGATGATGCGGTGGGTTTCAGGCGTATTGGGCATGAAGATTTTATAGCGGCTGCCGCGCGCAAGGTTGACCTGAATGGCCTTGAAAATATCGCTGTCGGGCTGGATGGCGTAGGTCAGCTCGGGCGCGAAGGCCCATACCTCGTCCGCCTGCATTTCAATCATCTGCACATATTTCTGGTTCACCAGCCAGTTGAGGTTATTGCTGAGGATGATGTTATTGAGAACCTCCAGCCGGCTGTCGAAAAAATCCTGATTGTGCAGCTTGCCGAGAAGGTTGCCGACCACAAGGTTCATCAAAACGATGAACAGAAAAACCGCCGTGCCGATAATAACGCCTTCAAGGCTCAGATACGCCCGCAGCGCATCGAAGGTGAAGGCCATCATGATAACGCCGATACCGCTCGCGGCCACGAAAATCGGGCTGTGCATTACGCGGTAAACGATGGATTCCTGTCTTTGTTTGGGTTGCTCGCCGTTCATGCGCCGTATCCCCCGCGGATAAAGTGATTAAAAAATGTCCCTCCTTACCCTACCAGCGAATGGTTTATAAACCCTGAGCGCGGAATGTCATAATCAGCCCACAGGCCGCTATACAGCCCGCCGCGCTTTGCGTAGAATTTTCCGGCAGAAACGGGGGACAGGTATGGCCGCAAACGCAAAGTCGCAGGTGTTTTTCTGGTTGATGGTCGTGGTGATTGTCGGCGCTGTCGGGGGCGTTATGTTCCTCGGCCAGCAGCAGGGCGTGATGTCAGGCCGCCCCGATATATCGGGCGGTCCGCGCACCGATGCGCCGATGGGCGCTTACACGCGCTATTTTGAAAAGAAATCGGCCAAGGTCCCCTCCGGCGTTGTCAATCTTGACCTGACCTATCACTGGTACGCGCCGTCCAAGCCATGGCCGCAGGGTATCAAATTCCCGCTGGTCATGGTTTTGCACGGTGCGCCCGGCAATGCCTATGCCGCGCAGTACCTGCTGCAGCGGGAGATGCTGATAAATTTTCCGGCTTTTGTTTTCGTGCCTGTGCTGCCATGGGGCATGACATGGTATGAACCGTCATCAAGTCCGCAAGGCAACGATTACGATAAACAAAGACCCAAGGGTCTGCCGGGCGCCATGGCGGTGCTGGAAAAGATTATGCAGGAATACCCTGTCGATACGTCGCGCATCTATGTGATTGGCTGTTCCGAGGGCGGCACGGGCGCGTTTGGCGCGGTCAAGGAATACGGCGATAAAATCGCGGCTTCTGTGGCTATCAGTGGCGGCTGGGCGCCGCAGCATGCGGCCTATTTCAAAAAGACGCCGATGCTGGTCATGCACGGCGCAGTGGATAGCGTTATTCCGGTGGTCAGAAGCCGCGACGTTTCGGTTGCCGCCCGCCGGCTGGGCGCGCCGCTCGATTACATCGAGTTTCCGGGCATGGACCACAACTGCCCTGCGCCGCAGCTTTATGGCCCCACCGTCTGGCGCTGGATGTTTTCAAAGAAAAAACCGCCCGCCCCGCAACCGCAGTAAGAACCGTTTTTAGGGGCAGGTTTCGTTTTCGCCTGTGCAGTCTTTTTCTGCGTCCCCTGCGGCAGGGGATAGCGCGGCCAAGGCGGCGGCATCCGTGCTATTGGCATCTACGATAATAATTTCGGCCTCCGTTTTGGGCAGCGATACGGGGGCGGGGCGTGCGGTGGTGCGGCTGTCGTCAATCGCCGCCGCCGCACCGGAAGAGATGACATTTGCACCGAAAATTCCGGCGAAAATATTGCTGGCCAAAACGCCAAGGCGGCTGCCTGCGACGCTGGATATCGCGGCATCGGCGCTGCCAAGGAAATAGTTGGCATCAAAAACGGTATCTGCTGTTTGTTGCAGGCGC
>DDBY01000124.1 GCA_002334985.1 Micavibrio sp. UBA2020 | reverse complement strand
ACTGTTAATCGCTTGGCCGCAAGTTCGAACCTTGCCCAGGGAGCCATTTTCTTCTGCTTTTCCAATCCCTTTTGATTCTCCCTAAATAGCCGCTGTGCAATAGAAAAAGCACTGTGCAATAGAACGCTATTTCGCGGGCTTCACCTTCTCGGGCTTTCGGCGATATACGCGCTGTGTCAGGCGGCTGTCGGCGTGCGCCAAAAGCGCCTTCGCGTGCTCAAGACTTTCGGCATCGCTGGCGACCTTCGCCCGCAGGTCGTGCTCGGTGAAGCGCTCGGCGATGACTTTGTCTATCAGCATCTGCGTCATAAAGCGCTGCCACAGGCTATCCCAGCCGTAGGCGTTTCCGGTCTTGGCATCGATGTAACATTCGCCGCGTCGGTTGCTGAACAGGTACACTTTTCCCCGCCCCATGGACGTGCGGCGCACGAGCTCGATGGCGTCGCGCAGCTCGGCCGACCATTCGTACACAACGCGGCTCCCTGTCTTGCTGGTGGTGACGTGGATGCCATCGTCCTGAAGGCTGTCATGCGTCAGGGTAAGCATGTCGCGCCGGCGCAGGCCGAGGAGCAGCTTGAGGCGGATATACGCCTGCAGCATGGGGATTGCCGTTCCCTCCATGGGCGGCTGGACAGAAAGGGCTGCCACAATCTCGTCATCCGTAACGTACCGCGTGCGCGGCGCCTGTCCTTTAAGCCTTACCTCCGCTTTGAACGGGTGTCTGTTGAGCAGTCCCCATTCGACAATCTTGGTGTAAAGGTGCTTGAGAAGGGAGACCTCAAGGCGGGCAGAGGTGGCACCGCCGCCGACTTCGGTTTTTTTGCTGCGCAGGTCGTAATATTTGTAAACGTGGCTGGGCTGGATGTCAGCGATATTCATGCCGCCAAAAACTGGCCGGAGCTTCGCTGCGTTCCTGATATCGCCCTGTTGTGATGCCGCCGCCTTGGTCGGAGTGACCTCGCGCAAATATCGGTCGAGCATGTCGCCGATGGTGTTCCCGTGGTCTTGAACCTTGAGCCGCTCCGCCCATACGCCATAAGCCTCGGCCAAAGTGCGACCGAGGCGGAACTGCTTCTTGCCATCCCAATGCCCCTCCATGCCGGGCGGAACGCTGTAATAATAAGCGCCGTGGTATAGCCGCCATCGCTTGGGAAGGCCTTTGTTATGTTGCGCGCGTGGTTTAGGCATCAGTGGTGCAAAGCTTCCCAATTCGGCTGTGACGGCTTGATAGCACGCGTATCGGGCTCGGCACCCATCTTTTTGTTCAGGTGAGCCCGCAGGACGAGCGGGCGGCCATCTGCGCGCACCGTATGCACGATACCCATACGGTTGAGCGCGGCCGCCTGCGCGGAGGCTCTCTGCCGTCCGGTAAGGGTTTCCACCTCGTCTTTGGTGAGAAAGATGTCAGTCATTTTTCCTCCATCTTGTGATTTCCAGAATTTTTAACGTCCAACGCTTCGGCTTCCCACCGCGCGCAGGCGGGGTCTTTAAGCCTGATATCGGTACCGGGGCCGCTCGTGGCCGCGCGTTTGGCGATACCGCACTTGAAATACGTCTTCTTGCCGTTTCGGATGCCGTAGGCATGGCGGCAGCTGCGGCACTTCTCGCCTACAGGACCTGGCAGGCCGGATGCGCGCGCAGGGCTGCGCGTGGCTGTGGGCTTACTGGCGGTGGCTTTGCCGAAAAGGTCGGTCATTATGAGCCCTCCTTAACGGTCGGCTGCACAGGAGGGGCGGATGACCTTCTGATTTCGACCATGAATTTTCCATTGTTGTAAAGAAGGTCCAAATAGATATTGCTTTTGCTCAGGTTATCCAAAGCAAGGTCAATGCCGCGCTGGACGCCTCGCGCATAAATACGAGAGGCTAGGTGTACAACCCAGAAAGAGAGAGCCGCGGTGAGAAGTACCAGTATCCCAAATTCTGAATCGGTCATGCTTCCTCCATTATCCAGTCGAGTGACCGGATTGCTGATTTGCGCAGTCGCATTTTCAGGTGGCCGATGGTGCCCGGCGCATAAATTCCGGCAAACTCCATCGTGGCATCGCCCGTCAACTGGCTGCATACGACGTCGTATTTGTACACTTGCCTAACGACAATCTGGCCGGATTTGATTTGGCGCTGGAGATGCGGACATTGCGCAAGGGCAATACGGGCGCAGCTGCGGCAGCAGAGCGGTTCGACCACCAGCGGCATTTTGACGCCTAGCACATCCGTCCAGCGTTCTTCGGACATCGAGACCTTCGTGCGGTTACGCATCTGGCATGCGCATATATCGCACAGGCCTTTAAACAGGGATTCCCGCTGGCGGTTCATGTGCGGTTTTGCAAATGTCGGCCTGCCCTGCGCTGGAGAGGATTTCTGGTGCAGTGCGTTGAGGCCATTTGCATACGGGCAGGGGGCAATAAAAAAGCCGTCTTCTGCCGTCCACGCAGCGGAGTAAGGCACGGGGATGTTGCCGTACATGAGGGCGGTCATGGCGTTCTTTCCTCGCGCTCGATGTCGATACCGATGCTGGCAATACTGGCTTCGCGCTCGCCATAAATCGCACGGATAGCTTCGGCGTTTTCGCCATGCCATTCGGTCAGCGGACTGACCGTGAAGCTGGTGATACGGCCGGAAAGGCGGTTTGCTTTCCCGTATCCTTTTGACAGCACGACGCGGCGGCCGATGCGGCAGGTACGCTCGTTCCAGCGGGCACCGTATAGGCGCAGCTCGTGCGTTTTTGTGCCAGCATCGAAGGCATCGTAATATTTCGTCTTGAGCGGGATGAAGAGGGGTTTTTCGGTCATATCAAGGCCTCCGTCGATACAGGCTTCAGCTTGTGGTCGGGCATGTAGGACGCGACGAAGGGGATGAAGATGTTATTCCAAAAGCCGACGCATTGCGGGCATTTCACGCGGCCGTTGATATTGCGATGCCAGTCGTCATGCCCGATGGCATCGAGGATATGGCTTGACCTCCAGATGCGGTCATAGAAAAGCTGTGAATTTTCGCCAAGCGCTTCGGCCTCAATATCGTCAACTTCGAGCCATGCGCAGCGCGCGGTGACGCGCTCGATGACGCCATCGCGGCGCTCTTCTTTAATTCGCTTGCGAAGGTTGTGAATGCCGACATCTGCGTCGAATCTATCACCACGATTAGCGGATAGCTTGCCCATTGCATAGTCGAATTCAATCGTGCCAAGGAAGTGCTTCAGGCCCTTGTCGCCGGGTGCAGGCCAATGGTAGGAGAAATTCCCGTAATCGGTATAGGCCATGAAAAGGCCTGTTGCCTCGTTGATAGTGATGACGCCCCAGCTGAACTGGTTAGGGCGCACGACATAGCTTTCGCCCTGCATGGGCTCTACGGTCACTTGGGTCATGGCGTCCACCCGTATTCTGCGTGCAGCTTCTCTAGGTAACCGCGCAGCATCTTCTCGACCAGCTGCGGGCCTTCGACATTCCACATGGCATCCGTGAAGTCGTCAGGGTCTGTATTCGGGTGCGCGTCCATGAGGACTCGCTCGACGTAATCGTCCTTGTAGTACTCGATATGCTTTTCTGCGTTGCAGAACGGGCAGGGTATGTCGCCGCCGGTATGAAGCGGGCCTTTAGGCTCGTCGCAGCTGTCGAGGTCCCACATAAAGCCGTCGATGCAGGTGCCATCCGGATAGTTGGCGCCATAGGGGCAGGCGTCGGCAGCTACGCCTGGCTGTGTCGCAAGCACGTCGATATCCGCACCGTTACGCGCTAATCCGTTTTTAAGCTTCACCACCCGCCGCGTCTGTGTTTTGCGGCCCTCAAGGATGGCACGCACCATGTGTGCGCTGAACAGGATGGGGCGTTCTTTTGTCATGCTGCGCTCCGGATTTTGATGGTTTTAGCGGCGGGTTTATCGCTGGCCTGTGTGGCTTTGCTGATTTTGTCCCGGATAGCATCGAGGTCGATAAATTCGTCGGCTTGGCGGCGCAGTTCATCGGCGGCCATGGGCGGCTGGGTTTTGACGGTGGATATGACCGTGACGCGGACGCCCTTATGCTGGGCGGCTTCGACAAGACGGCGGAAGTCGCCGTCGCCTGTAAACAGAAAGATGTGGTCGGCGTAGTTCACGGCGTGCAGCACATCGACCGCGATTTCGATATCCATGTTGCCTTTGACCTTGCGGCGGCCTGTGGCGTCGGTAAATTCCTTGGCGGGTTTGGCGATGACCGTAAAGCCGTTGTAATCCAGCCAGTCCACCAGCGGACGCAGGGGGCTGTATTCCTCGGTTTCGAGCAGCGCGGTATAGTAATGCGCGCGGACAAGGTTGCCGCGGGCGCCAAGCCATTCCAGCACCTTTCTGTAATCGATATCGAGTTCGAGTTGCTTGGCAGATGCGTAGAGGTTTGCACCGTCGATAAAAGCTGCGATTTTCATGGTTAAATTTCCTTTCTAGAGCTATCGATGCTTATTTGAATACTGTCAGTACCGTAGTGTTGATATTTGTCCCGCTCTCTCTGAAGGAGCCGATTGGCAGGTCATTCCATTTCCCGTCGAGAAGGCCATGGTCATATCTGGCAGTTACGGGAAGAATTGCGGTAAGCCGTCCTTCTGGCTTCAGAAATTTAAGCGCATGTTTTACATGCTTCGCATAATGGGTGCCATAGAACGGGGGATTCATGATGACGTGGTCATAGCCCGCTCTGGGTTGTGTGTCTAAAAAGTTTGCTGTCAACACCGCGTGGCCTTTCTGGCGGCATTGCGCGGCGCGGGTTGGGTCAACCTCTATGCCAAAGACATTTGCGCCACGGCGTTTGAGTTCATCCATGATGCGCCCGCAGCCACAAGACGGCTCCAACACTTTTTTACCTTCAAGGCGATAGATTTCGTCGAGGACACGCTCAACGACCGCGGCCGGCGTTGGGTAATACTGTAGGTCTTTCGATACAGCGGTACTTTCCTGCTTTTTGGCGGGCTTTTCCTCGCTGCAATCAGGCAGGACGTCGCCATAGTATTGCGCCAATGCCCGGTTGATGTCGAGCAACGCCTCTGCGCTGAAGTGGAGGTGGCCATTTCCATTCTTAAAGAGCTTCAGAACCACGCCGCGCGTGGCAGCCAGGCTATCACCGTCTTTCATTAGAAGGTTTACATCCTGCCATGTGACCAATGGCTTACCTTGATAGGCCGCAAGCGCGTTCAGGATGTCGGAGAGGCGGTCTTTTCCCCATCCATGGAAACCGCCGAGGTTGCCGATTATTACCCGTTTAGGCAGTCCATCTACGCCGATTTTTACCTTGTCGTGTGATTTATATGCAGGGTCGAGCAAGCAAAACACTTCTGCAAGGCCGCGGAGAATATTTCCAAAGGGGTCAGCGATATAATCTCCGAATGTTGAGCGGATATTATCGATGGTAAACGGAGGGGGGTTCGCCATGGCTTGTTCAAATCGGCTCTTGTCGGACGCCGGAGCGATGGTGTCGATATTGAGGCCTTTATAGACATGCAGCCATGCGGATTTTAAAAGGCTGTCCATGAGCGTATTTTCGTAGGCTGAACCAGTGTTTATGCTGACATTGCCCCACGTCCCGCTTACGCAAGCAGCGGTTTTAAGACGATTGCCGGCCATCTCAAATGCAGCAACCTCTGCATCGACAGCGGCGACTTTTTGTTCATACTCCGCTATTACATCGGATAGGCGTTTTTGAAATGCAGGGGCCTGATATGTCATTTCGTCCCCCAAACCAGATAAGCCGCGAAGATGCCCGCCAAGAACGCTGCAACCGTCAGGGCGCAGGTCTTGACGTAAAGGCTGGCGTATTGTTCGAGCAGAAAGTCTTGGAATTGTATGAAGCCGCTATCGAGACGGGCTTCCCAGTCCTCGCGCAGGCAGTAAATGATTTCTTCTTTGAATGATTTCAGCATTATGCGGGCTCCACGAGTGTCAGTTTCTTTTTGGCGCGGGTGATGGCGGTGTAAAGCCACCGTTGACGTTCGACGGCGTCCGAGCCGATGGGCTGGTTGTAAACAAGGACGCTGTCAAATTCGGAGCCCTGCGATTTGTGGCAGGTGATGGCGTATGCGAAATCGAAGCGGTCCAGCTTGCGAAATGCGCGGTCAGGCTGCGCGGCACCGCGGAAATTCCCATCCCAGACCTCTAGGCCTTTGAAGTCTTCAAAATCGAGGCGAAGCTGCTGCGTGGCTTCGATATAGCTGTCAGATTTCGCGTAGCCTATCATGCCGTTAAAAAGGCCGAGCTCGTGGTTGTTGCGCGTGCAGATGAGCTTATCGCCAGCAACCGGATAGATGGACTGGTTAAGGCCTAGTTTCTGACGAAACCGCTCGTTCCAAGCGGTGCGCGTTTTGTTATATCCAACGATAATTTGGTCGGCCTGTTCGTAGGCGTCTGCGGACATAGACGCGCGCGGTGCGTAGTGAAATTCCGGCAGGTCAACGAATTTGAGTTGCTTGCCCGCGCGCACGTCGGTCGCGTAGCGGATAATGGGGCTTTCAAGTGCCTGGCGGTGGATTTCTTCGAGGAAAAAATCGGGATTAAGCGGGCACTCGCCGTGCACGGGCGGCAGCTGGAAGGGGTCGCCGAGGTAAAGCACTTTCTTTGCCAGCTTTTCGATATCGTCGATGATTTCTTCGGGCAGCATGGAATACTCGTCCACGATAACGAGCTTGGCGAATTTTACAGGGCTTTCTTGGTCTAGGATAAAGCGGGGTTTAAGGTCTTCATCGTTGATAAGCGTGTATATGGCGCCATGTATGGTGCTGGAATTTGTGCAGCCTTTCTCGCGCAGGACGTTGGCTGCCTTGCCTGTGTAGGCGCAGAAAATAACGTCTTCGATGCCGATAGCTTCGGCGATGTATTTGGCAATCGTCGTTTTGCCAGCGCCTGCATATCCGGCAAGGATATACCGCTTTTCATCTGTTTGATGCCAAGCCATGACATTGTCAAAGGCCTGACCCTGCTGCGGCGATAATTTTAATTCTTCAGGCATTGAAAATTCCTATTTATTTTAATCATTAAGGTGGGCGGTGCGGGATTTGAACCCGCTCTGCAAGAGTGTTCTATGGCATCGCTTCTCTTGTCGGCCAATCAACTGCCAATGTCGCCGCGTGTCTATTAAGCAACCTACGCTCCACGCCGACCGCCCATAAATGTTAGAACGGGATTTCGTCGTCCATGTCGTTGCGGCTGGATGCTGCCTGCTGCGTGCTGCCGGTATCGCGCTCGTCAACATCGCCGCCGTCTTTGCGGCCGTCCAGCAACGTGATTTCGCCGCGGTAGGGGCGCAGCACGACCTCGGTTGCATACTTATCGACGCCTTGGTTATCCGTCCATTTACGGGTTTCCAGCTGGCCTTCGAGGTAAACCTTGCTGCCTTTTTTGATGTATTTCTCGACGATGCCGACAAGGGCGTCGTTCAGTACGCTGATGCGGTGCCATTCGGTGCGCTCTTTGCGCTCGCCGCTGGCTTTGTCTTTCCAGCTTTCGGAGGTGGCGACGCTGAAGCTGGCCACGCGGCTGCCGTTCTGAAACGACCTGATTTCGGGGTCTTTGCCGACGTTGCCGATGATGATGACTTTATTGACCGATGCGGCCATGGTTTTTACTCCTTGCGTGAGGTGATTGATTATCCGTTCATCGCGTAGCTGAGGTCATCCGGATAGGGGAGGATAACCTTGAGTTCGCGCGCCAGAGCCTCGACCTTGTTTAGATATTCGGTGAAGGCGGCAGTGCTCAGGCTGGTCGTGCTTTTCGGGATAGATACGGCCTTTCCAAAGACGGTGACCTCCTTTACCCCGATAAAGCGCACCTTGAGGTGGTCATGCAGCTCGTCCGGCTCATAGCCGAGCGTTTCCGCAAGCGTGTTGACCCACATCCAGTACAGGCGGTTCTGCGCAACGGACCTATTTTTGCGGTGCTGCTTGATTTCGACGCTATGCGCGCGACGTAGGTCGATACGCCGGATATATTCCAAGCAGTTGCCGCGGCGCATTTCGTCCTGAAGAATGAAGAACATCATTACCCGTGCCGCCCTTTCGCGCGGATTTCGATGATATGTCCGCCGTTGTCGCGGCTGATGCCCGGCACGGCCATGCCGTTCTTCACCGCGTCCTTGAGCTGGGCCAGCTTGAGCTTTCGCTCCGTGCGGACTTCGAACCAGTCGGCGGGAATCGCGGCCTCGTCTGTGACCGTGATGCCGAAGGGCTTGTTCTTCACGCGGAAGACCAGATGCCCGTGCTCATGCTCGACGCAGCCGTTCTCCAGCATCTCGGCCGTGATGGCTTGGCGTAGCGCGTCTTCGTCCGTGCGCAGTTGACGGATGAGGGCTTCGATTTCCCGCTTCTTGGTTTCGAGCGGGCGCATGGCGTCCTCGACCTTCAGCAGGGCGGCGCACTTCTGCTCAAGCGTGAGCGCCTTGAGTTCTTCTGGCTTCACGGCGTCACCCCGCTACCGCGCGCGATGCGCGGTCAAGGGTGTCGTCCAGTGAGCCGGCAGAGGTCACAGGCGGCAGGCCAAAGTCATTTTCCTGCTGCGTCAGTTCGGTCTTTCGTGTGACGACCTTCTGCATGAGGACATCGTACCTGTTCGGCAGGTGCTGCCGGATACCCGCGAGAGCCTTTTCGTTCATCTTGACCTGTTCGTCCAGCTGGGCGACGGTCTCGCATTTCGGGAGGCGTTCTTCAAGCATCGTGGCGGCGCGCTCTGCTTTCTGTTCAGTGGTCTCCGGTGCGGGCGGGGGTTTGTCTTGTGTCTGCGCGCCCAGTTCATGGGTATTCGCGTCGGCATCATTATCTCCCTCGGTCGGGATGCAGAAGGCTTGCAGGCACGCATATTTGTACGCGGCAGACATAGCCTTGTTCGTGGCCTTGTCGGAGGTATCCATCGCCTCCCCGTAAGTGGTAACGACGTGTTTGCTGCCGTCTTCCGCCGATACGAAGTCGAACTCGACTTTCAGCGTTACTGAGAAAATTGGGTTCCCCTTGGCGGTCTTCCGCTCGACTATTTCGCGCTCAAGTACGCGCGGCAGGATGCAAAGCTTGTTCTCGGACAAGAGCGTGGCGAGTGCATTGTAAACGTCGTCAATTCCGCGAAACTTGTATTTTTGGTCTGCGTTTGTGCGGCCTTTGCTTATGCCTTCTTTTGCCATGGATGCGGAAACGGCCGCTATGGCGATATAGACCGCGGGCACTTTTGTTTGTTCTGTCATTTTATTGCTCCGTGAAATGAATTTGCTGCTATCGGATGAGGTGAATAGTGGCGTTCTCGTAGGTATGGAGCGCTTCTTCGATGCTTTCGACGATGGCTTCCATATCATTCGTCATGCAGTGATAGATGCCTTCGCATATATGAAATTTTGTGCGTGCGGCCTCATACGCATGGCGCTCCACAATGCCTTTTGCCGTGACTAGCAGGGCGTTGAGCTCGTCGGCCAGCTCTGGCTTGGCTGCGGGCACTTTCGGAATATCGCCGCGGAAAACGGCATCCACGCGGGCGCAGGCCTCGTTCATCGCGGATTGAAGAGCTTCAACGGCGTCGGTCATGCTGCACCGCCTTTCGCGCGGGCAGCGACGCTTCGGCAATGCTCGAGGCTGCGTACCATGCCCAGCGTGTAGGCGTTTGATTTGCTCAATGCGTCCAGCTGCTCGATAGCCCATTCAAGGCAGGCAAGCGTTTCCGGTGCCGTGGCGATAATTTCGGCATGTTCCTCTGCCTTCGCGCCCAGAACGTTAGCGACGGGAAGGTGCGGGGCATCGTCTTCACAGACTTGAAGAACGCCGGGAGCCGG
>DDBY01000007.1 GCA_002334985.1 Micavibrio sp. UBA2020 | reverse complement strand
CGTCGCGAGCACTTCGGCCGCCTGTGCGCTGTCGCACAGTTCCTCGGCCATGCGGGGGCTCATGCGCGGCGAGAGGGCCAGCTCGGGGAGCAGGAGGTGGCGGGCGGGGGGGTGGCGGGCGGGGGTGGGGGGGGGCGGGGGGCGGGGAGGGGGCCGCGGCCGCCTGGGGGGGGGGGGGGGGGGCGGCGGGCGCCCGCGGGGGGGGGGGGGGGCGGGCGGCGCGCGCGGCGGCGCGCATTTCTTCTTCGCTCAAACCGCTTTCGGTGCCGGATGTTTTGGGTGCAGCAGGCGTATCGCCGTTGCGCACCGCGGCGCGGTCGAAATAATCAAAGGTTTCTTCTTGCGTGCGCACGCGTTTTTTGACGGGCGCCATGTTTTCGGTCCAGCTGGCGCTTTGGCCGTTGCCGCCGTTATTCGCGGCATCCAGCCCCGCATGGCCGAGCTTGTCGTAGGTTGCGCGCTTGACGGGGTCGAGCAGTACGGCCTGCGCTTCCTTGCCGTACATAAATTTTGTGTCGGCTTCGGCTTTTTGCGCGCCTTCGAGTTTTTTATAGGGGGCGGAGTCCGGGTGGCAGGTCATCGTGATGCGCATGAACGCTTTTTTGATGTCCGCTTCGCTGGCCGTTTTCTCGACGCCGAGGATTGTATAAAAATCGGGTTTTTGGCTCATGGGTGGATGCTCAAAACTCTCGTAGGATTCGTTTTTTATTCTTGACCGTGAAAACTATAAGGATTTTTATAGTTATGTCAATATTTGATGTCCTTCGCGTCACCGCTTTGTAATTATTGGTTTTTTATACGATTTCCTCTATATAATTTTGCACATGATACGCGAATTGAACCAAAGAACCCGCCAGATTCTAAAACTCGTCGTCGATGCCTATGTCGAGACGGGGGAGCCCGTGGGCTCCATGGCGATTTCGCAAAAGCTGGGCATGAAGCTATCCCCCGCCACTATCCGCAGCGCCATGGCGGAGCTGGAAGAGCGCGGGCTTCTCTACGCGCCGCATACATCTGCCGGACGCCTGCCGACGGAAAGCGGCCTGACCGTCTTTGTCGAAGGCCTGTTGGAGCTGGACGACCTGAGCGCGGAGGAGCGCGCGGGCATCGACCTGCGCCTTGGCGCGGTGCGCGGAAATTCGGTTACCGGTATCATGGAGCAGACGAGCCAGTTTCTCTCCGGCCTTTCGTCCTGCGCCGGGCTTGTTTTCGCACCGAAATCCGAAGACCCCGTGCGGCAGGTGGAATTTGTTTTGCTCTCGCCCGGGCGCGCGCTGGCCGTGCTGGTCACCAGCGCGGGGCTGGTTGAAAACAGGCTTTTGGATATTGCCGCAGACGTCACCGCCACATCGCTGACACGCGCGGCCAATTACCTCAATTCACGCATTGCCGATAAAACATTGCAGCAGGCGGTCGATTATATCCGCAGCGAGCTGCAAAGCGAACGCACGCAGCTCGACGCCCTCACCCAGCGCGTGGTGGAGGCGGGCATCGCAAGCCTCGCCCCGGCGGATGCGGGCGGACATTTGTTTGTGCGCGGACAATCGAAACTGCTGGATGATGTGACAGCGATTGAAGACCTGGAGCGTATCCGCCAGCTGTTCGATGCGCTGGAGACCAAGGAAAGCATGCTGCAGCTTTTGCAGGCGACGACGCAGGGCGACGGGGTGAAGATTTATATCGGCGCTGAAAACAAACTGTTCGGCCATTCCGGCTGCTCGATGATTGTATCGCCCTACCGCACACAGGATGCGCGGGTGGTGGGCGCCATCGGCGTTATCGGCCCGGCGCGCATGAATTACAGCCGCGTTATCCCCGTGGTGAATTATACATCCCAGATTATCGGCAAGATTCTCGGAAACTGAGCCCCTGCCGCGGCCAGCCCCCGTATAAAAGGCGCAAAGTTTTGAAATCTATATGAAAAAATGGATTGACTCTGCCCTGTGCATGCTTTAACAATATGACAATCAAACCCTATCCGCATTTCAAGACCTTCTAAGGACACCCTCGCCATGGCCGATAACAACCCTACCCCGCCGCAGGACGAAGACGACAAAGCCATGCCCGCAGGCCGCGACGGTCAGGATAACGCCGATAACGACGCCGCCGAAGAGGCCGCGCGCCGCGCCCGCATGCAGGAGCTGTTCGGCGATATTCTGGACGAAGACGGCGAAATGGCCGAAGAGAGCATCGAAGACCTGCGCGAAGAGCGTGACGATTGGCAGCGCAAATTCACCCGCCTGTCGGAGCGCATCGACGGCATGCAAAAAGCCAGCGACGAAGCCCGCGCGAAATACGAACAGGCGCAGCAATCCCTGCAACGCGCCGAAGCGCAGTTCGAGCAGAACAAGAAACAGGCGATTGCGCAATTCGCGCTTGAAGTGCAGCCCGTTATGGCGGCGCTTGGCACAGAGCTTGGCCAGATTACAGCAGAAGCCCGCGCCGCCGACCCCAAATTCGGCAAACTGACCGAAGGCGTTGAAAAAACCATCAGCCAGCTGAGCGGCGTTTTCAACAAACACGGCCTGAAAGAAAACGGCGCCGAAGCCGCGCCCAAAGCGGACGCCCCCGCCGCGCAAACCGCGCCGCAAGCCAATGCCCCCGCCGCCAGCGAAGCCCCAGCGGCCGCCGCGCCGCAGGACGCCGAAACCATCGACAGCGTGCGTGCATCGCGC
The DNA here is from genome assembly GCA_002334985.1 of Micavibrio sp. UBA2020. Classification (GTDB taxonomy): domain Bacteria; phylum Pseudomonadota; class Alphaproteobacteria; order Micavibrionales; family UBA2020; genus UBA2020. The sequence continues at coordinate 4,746 of DDBY01000007.1, read as the reverse complement.
GATGCATGGCAGCAGAAATTCATTGACCTTTCCGCACGCGCTGGCGCCCTGCAGCAGGAAAGCATGACATCGCGCAGCAAACACGAAGAAGCCGTAAAATCCCTGCAGCGCAGCGAAGCGAAGTTCGAGGAAAATGCGAAATTCGCCATCGAAAAATTCGTGAAAGACGTGCTGCCCGTGATTGACACGCTGGAGCTTGGGCTTGGCACCATCGCGAAAAAAGACCGAGAAGCCGACCCCAAATTCGCCAAACTGGCGGCGGACGTTGAAAAAACGCTGGCGAACCTTGGCGCTGTTTTCAACAAACATGGCGTCAAGGCCATCAGCCCCATGGGCGAAGAATTCGATGCGTCCAAGCACGAAGCGATTTCCGTCGTGCCCCAGCCGGATGTGGAGCCCGAAACGGTTATTCACGTCGCGCAAAAAGGCTATGAAATCGAAGGCCGCCTTATCCGCGCCGCCAAGGTGGTTATCACCCCGCAATTCTAATGCCTTATTCTCCCCCTTGCGCGGGCTTGAAACGGCACATGAAAACAGCCATATTCGTATGGCTGTTTTCGTTTCTTTTTGACGCTATAGACGGACATAAGGGAAAGCCATGACCAAACCATCCGAACACCACCCAGACATGCCCGAGAGCGCCGCGAGCGAACCTGCCGCTGCCGAAGCAACGCCCGCCGCCGCAGAAGGCGAAGGCATCGCCGCGGCGCTGGAAGCGGCCGAAGCGCGGATTGCCGAGCTGGAAGCGCAAATCGCCGATGCCGCCGACAAGGCGCTGCGTGCGATTGCGGAGGCCGACAACACCCGCAAGCGCATGGAAAAAGAACGTCAGGACACCGCGAAATTCGCCGTATCGTCCTTTGCCCGCAGCCTTCTCAGCGTGTCCGACAACCTTGGCCGCGCGCTTGGCGCCATCACGGCGGAGCAGCGCACGCAGGAAGGCCCCTTCAAAACCATCTTCACCGGCGTCGAGGCGACGGAGCGTGAATTGCAGCGCGTGCTCGAAAGTCAGGGCATCAAGAAAATCGACCCGCAAGGCCAGATGTTCGACCCCAACATGCACGAAGTCATGTTCGAAATCGACGCACCCGACCAAAAACCCGGCACTATCCTGCAAGTGCTGGAGCCGGCCTATGTCATCCATGACCGCCTGCTGCGCTCCGCCCGCGTGGGTGTGGCCAAGGGAGGCATCGCGGCCGAGGGCAGCCAGCTGGACCAAAGCGTTTAAGCCGGATTTGGCCTGAAAAACCGCAAGATATTGACATAATGCGTATTTCTGCTATGGTTGGCGCCGAAAGCAGATAAATAAAGCGCAGATAAATAACGCTATGTCACAGCAACCCGCCCCGAGCCCCGCGTTCAATACTTCCGCCGCAGACCGCCGCGCCGAATCCGCGCGCCTTGGCCAGTTGTTGCTGGAGGAGCTGGGCAAAGGCCGGGCACCGCAGGCGGATGCGGCGCTGCTGGCCGACCTGCTTGCGCGCGGCGCATCGGTGCACGAAGTCAACACGCACGGGCAAAGCGCCCTCATGGTTGCCATTCATTACGAGCATACCGACATTGCCGAAAAAATTCTGGCCGCCGGCGCGTCCATTCACGCGCGCGACCATCAGGACAACACGCCGCTTGTGTGGTGCGGCTATACGGGCAACGAAAAAATCGCCCTCGCCCTTTTGCGCGCGGGCGCACGCATCGATGACTGCAACAGCATCAGCCGCAGCGCCCTGACGCAGGCCGCCAGCCGCGGGCATGACGCTTTCCTGACCGCCGTCATCGGCTGGGGCTGCGATGCCGACCATATCGACAAGCGCGGCGAAACGCCGCTTTGCACTGCCGCGGCGGCAGGGCGCAAAAGCACTTGCCTCGCGCTTATCGCGGCAGGCGCAAACCCCGTAAAGCCGAACCGCAGCGGCAAAACGCCCGCCGCCGTCGCGCGTGAAGCCCGCTACACAACCGTTGCGGATGCGATTGAAAAAACCATCGAAGATTGCCGCGAACGTATCCTTAATGACGACATCCGCCAAATCACCGACGGCCTGCACGAAGACATCGCCATTAAACGCGTCAATATCAAAGCCGTGCGCAAACGTCCCGCCCCGGGGAAATAAGCACCCGCGCTAGTCGCGGCAGCGAGCCACAAGCCAAACATTTGCCTTAACGGTCACGGCAACCTGTTTCAAAGACGCGTTCACCCGCAGGGCCTTTCTGGCTGGCGCATTCTTTCAGACCGATATCGTCCGGCACCTTGATATTTTCTGGGATAAGCAATTTGCGGATGCCCAAAGATACCGCAGGCAATGACGGCACCCCGCGTTTCAGGCGGTAATCATAAATGGGCACACGCTGCATGTCGCCCCCACCCTGCACGACGACCGTATCGTTTCCGCCGCTTTCAATGATGCTGACACTATTGCCACCGCCGGTGCTATATACCCTCATAAAACTGCCCGAAGGCACTTTTTCAATCACACCGTCGTGCACCAGCTTGGCAAGGCCGTAACTGCCGGGCAGCGTCGCGCTCTGTTCCAATTTTGCACCGCTGAACACGTCAGCCGCCGCAATAAGACGCAGCCCCATCTTCTCACGCACGATTTTTTCACGCCAGATATCAGGGTCGAACCCTGCCGCGGGCGTTTCAAATGCCGAAGGCGGCGGCGTGCGCACCGTGATAAACCCGCCGCCGAGCAATGTCGCCTCGTACAATTTATCGATGGTTTGCGCCACGGCCGGACGCTTGCCCGCATAGGCCTCAATCGCCGATGTGGCATGCGGGCTTTGGCCGCTGCTATCGCGCATGTCCTGATACATCTTCGGCAGACATTCAGCAGACAACATCGTCACGCGCTCTTTCGGCACGCCGCGCACACCCGCCAGAACACTCCCCCCTTCGGACGGGCCGAAAAGAACCACGCGCGTGACATGCGTCACGGGCCCCGTGATGTCCCACACCATGGGCTGCATCGACGCCAGCACAAGGTATTTCTTTTTCTCAAGCGTGCTCACGCTAATAACCACCGCGGATGTACGTCTATTGCGCGCCGAGGCAAAAGAGGCGGAGCTAACGGCCGCCCCTTCCTGCGTCCCCAGAAAAGCCACATCTTCATCCGCAGCAGGCTTCGGCATTGCGCAGCGCGCGGCCAGCGCCTGCATTTGCCGGAATTCCTGCTGGCGACGGATATTTTCCTGCAAGGGGCGTTTTTCATCACTGCTCAAGGCACCATCGCCGTCTTTATCTAGAACGGCAAAGCCCGCGCGCAGCAACGCCTCCATTTCCCTGTCCGACAGGGCACCATCGCCGTCGATATCCAGTGCCAGAAGGTTTTCAAACCTGTCCGACTGGGACATATACCGTGCGTTGTTCATGTTTGAATTCGCGCTCTCTGCCGCTTCGCGCAGGGAAATGCGCCCATCGCCGTCGGCATCGGCGCGCATCATCTCGTCACGCCGCTGCATCAGCCGCGACGCGTCGCTGCCGTGCAGCTGTTCACGGCGCAGGCTTGTCTCTATCTCTTCCGCCGTCACGAAACCGTCATAGTTTTCATCGAACACCACAATCCGCATCAAGGACTGGCGGCGGCGTTCCTGCGCCTCTTTTTCGCGCTGGGATTCCAGCGCCTGCCGCGTCAGCCGGCGGCGGTCTTCGCCGGAATTGCGGATGGCGCTGAGCCCGTCAGACAAAGCCTTCTCTAAAAACTCCGCGCGCTGCAAGACCTCGCCGATGACGGCGGGGATTTGGTCGGGGCTTTCATAGCGCACTTCCGGCAGCTTCGCGCAGGCGCCGCTGACGCAGGCTTCTTGCGCGCCTGCCTGGGCGCTGCCCATCAGCGTCACAACAGCCGCGATGGCGATGAAACCGGAAATTTTGCCCTTGGCCATGTAGCCCCCTTGGAAACGCCCTGTAGAATTACCAATTCTAGCATAGAGGCCATGCGATTTTATTAACGTGCGCGGCGCGTCTTTTATTAACGTGTCGTGCGCATCCGGCCGCCGTTTTCGTGCGTATAAAAATCAGCGAAAAACCTTCACTTCGGGCGTGAAGGGGTGTAGTTTCCTAGTCGAAATACGCTTCAAAAACGCTCGAAGCTTATGGAAATCGTGGAAAAGTGCTTGATTGCAAGGCTTTTCCCATACATTTGCCGCAGAAAGGAAAAAACTATGAGCAAAATCATCGGTATCGACCTTGGCACGACCAACTCTTGCGTGGCCATTATGGAAGGCGATAAACCCAAAGTTATCGAAAACAGCGAAGGCGCGCGCACGACTCCGTCCATGGTCGCCTTTGCCAAAGACGACGAGCGTCTGGTCGGTCAACCCGCCAAACGTCAGGCCGTGACCAACCCGGACAAGACCCTGCATGCCATCAAGCGCCTTCTCGGCCGCCGTTTTAACGAGCCGGAAGTGAAGAAAATGCGCGACAAGGCGCCCTTCAAAATCGTCGAGGGCGACGGCGGCGCGGCTTGGGTGGAAATCGACGGCGAAAAAATGGCGCCGTCGCAAATCTCCGCCATGGTTCTTCAGAAAATGAAAGAAACCGCGGAAGCGTATCTGGGCGAGAAAGTCACCAAGGCCGTCATCACCGTCCCTGCCTATTTCAACGACAGCCAGCGTCAGGCGACCAAAGACGCCGGTAAAATCGCAGGCCTCGACGTTCTGCGCATCATCAACGAGCCGACGGCGGCGGCGCTGGCCTACGGGTTTGGCCGCAACATCGACCGCACCGTGGCGGTGTACGACCTCGGCGGCGGC
>DDBY01000004.1 GCA_002334985.1 Micavibrio sp. UBA2020 | reverse complement strand
ACAATGATGCGCCGCATCCGCGAGATGGCCAAGAACGCCGGACTTGAAAATCAGGTACGCGTCAAAAACGACGATGGCACGCTGGGCAGCCGCGGCATTTTCTTTATGCACGCCCCGGCCAAATTCGCCGCGCAAAGCTTCGCTCGCGATTTCGCGCCCTATACCCCGCCGCCGCAACCGCAAAAGCCGCGCTTTCCCAAATTCAAATTTTAAGGATACCCGCGATGAGCAACGACGCCCGCAAGGATTTTAACGACAAAGCGAAATGCTATTTGTATTCCGTCGGCCTGCGCGCCAAAGGTTCGCGCGCCAAGACGGACATTACCGAAGATGTAAAGACAATGATGCGCCGCATCCGCGAGATGGCCAAAAACGCCGGACTTGAAAATCAGGTACGCGTCAAAAACGACGATGGCACGCTGGGCAGCCGCGGCATTTTCTTTATGCACGCCCCGGCCAAATTCGCCGCGCAAATCCGCAAAATCGAGGGCGTTTATTACGTCGAGCGCCCGTCCGAACAGCGCCCGCTGGCCGCCAGCGTACGCCGCACGCCGCCGAACAAAGCACCCAAACGCGGCAGCTAAGGCGTGAACGCCTAATATCCCCGGCGAAACGCACAAGACTGGACACCGGCCTGCGCCGGTGTGACGCAGAGCGCGTATAATAAGCCTGCGCTACAAAGAAAAGCCGTCACACCGGCGCAGGCCGGTGTCCAGAGGGACATAGGGCCCAAGCAAGCCTCTTTCTCGCCTAGAACGGTATCAGCCAAAAACAGATTTGACGTGCGCAACCACGTCATCGAAATGCGTATCCACGATGTGGTGCGCGCCGGCATCGACCAATTCCTGCACCGGATGCGCCCCCCAGGTGACGCCAAGCGTCAACGTGGCGGCATTGCGCCCCATGCGCACATCCATCGACGTATCGCCCACCATAATGGTTTCTTCGGCATGTTTACCCAAATCGCGCATCAGGCTGAGCAGCTGGTCGGGTGCGGGTTTTTCCGCCTCCCCCCTGCGCTTCACGTCCGTGCCGGTACGAATGCCGGAAAAAAGCTTGCCCACGCCGTGATGTTCCATCTGATAAAGCAGCGGCCCTTCGGGCTTGGATGTCACGATGCCGAGGGTATAGCCAAGGTCTTTGAGATGCACCAGCGCATCTTTGACACCTGAAAAAAGGTCGGGGATTTTATCCGGCTCGCCCGACAATGACCATTCGTCATTCATTTTGAAGCTTTGCATGAGGTGCTTGATTTGCTCCTCGCGCGCAACGCCCCACATGAAATCATGCTTTTCCGGCTCGCCATATCCGCGTTTGATGGCGTCCACATCCGGATAGGGCAGCTTGTTCAGCTCCGAATACACGCGCAAAACGCGCTCGTACATGCCGAAGCTGTCAAGAATAGTGCCATCAACATCGAAAACAATAAAACCGGACATCATATCCCTTTTACGCAGCAGCGAAGCCGGACAGCAGTTTCGGCCAGTCCACGTTATCGCCCGTGTATTCTTCAAGATTGCGCAGCATAAAACCATCGCCGTCGCGCCAGACGTGACAGAAGACGAAGCCGTGCGCGTTATAATGCGCGGGCGGCGTCAAGGTGGCCTCGATTGCGTTTTCATTCGTTTTGCCGTCGGCAAGGCGGATGGCGGGATTGCGTATTTCTTCAAGGCTGAATTTGCTGTCACATTCAACCACAAAGAAAAAGTGGTGATAGTTTTCAGGAAGACCGAGGGTTTCAACAGAAATCGTTTCATCATCGGGACCGCCGAAGCCGGACTGGTCTTCGCCGCTGTGGTAAATCTTTTTGCTGGCATCGATAAAGGCGGCGTTTTCAGGGCCGACATAGGCAAGCTGATTAAAACCTTTATCGAATACATAGCAGGCAAGGTCGAGGTCGAAATGCGGCGAATTCTTGTCGCGTCCCGCTGCATCATCTGCCTTGCCCCATTGTTCTTTCGCGCGCGCATCAGCGGCGATAACGGGGCTAAACAGCGCACGGAAAGGCAGCAGCACCAGACGCGGCAACAACAGCAAAACCCATACCGCCATCGCAGCGGGGTCGCCCGACGGGAAAGACGGCAATGCCTTGGGCTTCGGCGGCGCCTTCGGGTCCCACGACAGGCCGACGACAAAACGGCGCGCCGCATCCTGCGAAATTGTCAGGGGTGCGGTTTTGCCCTTGGGCAGTCCTTTTACCGTCGGCATGCGTATTATCCTTCCAGTTTGGATTTAAGCAGGTCGTTCACCATGGCGGGGTTCATTTTGCCGCCGGATTGTTTCATGATTTGCCCGACGAAAAATCCGAACAGCTTGTCTTTGCCGCCGCGGTATTCCGCAACCTTGTCTGGGTTTGCGGCCAGCACGTCGTTGACCAGTTTTTCAATCGCGCCGGTATCGGTCACCTGCTTGAGGCCTTTTTCATCCACAATCACGGCCGCATCTTTGCCCGTCGTCCACATTTCAGCGAAGACTTCCTTGGCAATTTTGCCGGAAATGGTGCTGTCGGCAATCAGCGCGACAAGACCGCCCAGCTGCTCCGCCGTCACGGGGCTGTCAGCCAAATCTTTTTCAGCCTTGTTGAGTGCGCCCAGAAGCTCGTTGGTCAGCCAGTTGGCCGCAAGTTTCGGGTCGTTGCCATTGGCGACTTTTTCAAAGAATGCCGCGCGGTCACGCTCCCCCGTAATCACGCCCGCGTCATAAGGCGTAAGCCCCATGGCGATGAAACGCTTTTTCTTCGCATCCGGCAATTCAGGCAAGGTCGCCTTGATGCCCTCGACGAAAGAGGGCTCCAACACCAGCGGCAGCAGGTCGGGGTCGGGGAAGTAGCGGTAGTCATGCGCATCTTCTTTGGAGCGCATGGAGCGCGTGGTGCCGTTTTTGGTATCGAACAGGCGGGTTTCCTGCACGATTTTTCCGCCAGCCTCGATAACCTCCACCTGACGGCGGGCTTCGTATTCAATCGCCTGCTGTACAAAACGCACGGAGTTCACGTTTTTAATCTCGCAGCGCGTGCCAAACTCGGCGCCCGGACGGCGCACCGACACGTTGACGTCGCAGCGCATGGAGCCTTCGTCCATGTTGCCATCGCAGGTATCGAGGTAGCGCACGATGGCGCGGATTTTGGTGACGTATGCCGCGGCCTCTTCGGGCGTGCGCAAATCAGGCTTGGATACGATTTCCATCAGCGGGTTGCCGCTGCGGTTCAAATCGACAAAGCTTTTTTGCGGGTGCTGGTCATGCAGCGATTTACCCGCGTCCTGTTCAAGGTGCAGGCGTTCGATGCCGATTTTGCGCACGCTGCCATCGGGCAGGTCGATTTCAATCTCGCCATTGCCGACGATGGGCTTTTCGTACTGCGAAATCTGATAGCCCTGCGGCAGGTCGGGGTAGAAATAGTTTTTGCGCTCGAAGACCGATTCAAGGTTGATGGCGGCATTGAGGCCAAGCCCCGTGCGCACGGCTTTTTCAACGCAAACCGTATTGATGACCGGCAGCATACCGGGCATACCCGCATCGACGGGGGAGACCTGCGCATTGGGCGCGCCGCCGAAAGCAGCCGATGCACCGGAGAAAAGCTTGGTTTCGCTCAGCACCTGGGCGTGGATTTCAAGCCCGATGACCATTTCCCAATCGCCCGTTTCGCCTTTGATAATTCCAGACATATTTTAATTCCTTAATAGACTTGTTCTCTGTGACGGTTACGCGGCGACCAGTTGCGGCAGCACGTCAAACTTTGCCGCCTGCTCCAGCGCGTGGCCGGCTTTGAACAGCGTTTCTTCTTCAAACGGTTTGCCAATCAGCTGCAAGCCAAGCGGCAGGCCGTCGGCACTGAGGCCGACCGGAACC